>CAVJZP010000076.1:0-2102 GCA_963654365.1 Oscillospiraceae bacterium | reverse complement strand
AAAACAGCTACAAGACTATTCGAAACTATCCACCAAGTGCACCATTAGTCGGAAAAATATTATAATGCCTCTGTCTATACTTTCAAAGAAAGTGTTATATACAGGACTTTTGATTTTGAACAAAAACAGCAGGAATGTATAAGATCGAGTAAGTATATGCTTATATATACTGATATATATATTTATAGCAAAAACTTTTTTGACAAAAAGCCGCTTTTGTCAAAAGCATGAAAACAGAGGATTCCTGACTTTGTTTGCTTCATTTGATTTCTTAGCATTGAATGTTACAATACAGACATCTAGATATAGATACAAGGAGGGTTTCCAATGCCAAATATATCCTTAATAGAGATCAGCAACGAAAAGAAGACAAGCATTTCACCAAGTTTCCGGAGAGACTGTTTTTCTTTTCTTACGAGTGTGACAACATATACCGCTCATGCAAAAGATGTGACAAAGGAAATTCTGAAAGGAAGATATGGATTAGAGAATCGGTATACGATTCTCTATCTATACGACATCAGAAAAGATCCAGAAAGCATCGGCTTTCTGGATGATTATGGAGGAAAGATACATAATCTTACCTCGCTGAATATCAGTGTGCTGACCTACTTCACATTCTCTATGATCAAACGATGGAAGAACATCCATTACCGAGAAGAACTAGAAAAGGAATCGGATATTGATGAAAACAAGGTCATGAAAACCATTCGTGCTTTAAAGGATGCCTATAAAGTCAAATCTCTTCCGAGCATGGTAGTCATCAAGAAAGGTATCGATGAGAAGGAGGAGTCTTTCAACATCGATCTATCGATGTATGAGAAGGATGAAATCTATCATAAGTTTATCCAAGTCATCGATATCATCGATAACAACTGTGAAGAAGACTTTGAAACGATAGAAAAGAAAATAGATCTTTCAAAAACAGAAATCACAAAAGAAAGCAGGATGAGTGACTTCAATACTTTCAACTATGTAGAAGACCTCATCAAAGGACAAAGAAAGAAACTACGAAACTATAACCAGCAGAGTTTAGCTGAGCTATTAGGAATCACAGAACGCACCTTAAGGAACAAAAGGTCCAATAATACCTTTACAAGAGAGGAATGCATCATCATTGGATTAGAGTTCTCCATCTCTGTCGATGAACTGAATCTCCTTTTAAGGGAGAACGAAAAAGCAGACCTCTCTGACAGAGGAAGAGATGAAGTGATTAGAAGATGTCTGAACTTCAAACTATCCGTATACGAAGCAAACGAGGAACTGATAAAGAATGGATTCGAGCCTCTGTTACCAATGGATGAGTGATTGAAAACCTAGATGTAAAAGATAAGTTGTTAATCATATTTATATTTTAGAATGGACGACTAACTATAGATTTCAACCACGATAAATGCCGCTTTTCCTTTTTGCATCGGCATCTTTTAGTGTACCGAAATAGGTACAGTTTATCGACTATACTCATGATAGTTAAAACGAGTCATATAATGTTACAAGATGGAGGCAATAGTGATGAAAAACTTCATTAAAAAGGAAAGGCAGCACATTACGAAATATCGTTCCGTGTTAGGCATTGAGAAAAGAAGAAGGCAAATGGTGATGACAAGAATAAAATACAAATCTAGTATTTTCGATGCATGGTTCTTTTTTGGCAGTGACATGATTATGGAAATCTTTAATATGGCTAAAAAAGGAACACTAGAAGACGTCTATCATTGGAAAAATGGGAGAGACAGTCAAGATTTTCGGATTCCGATATTCATCACAGACTCTTTCAAATCAGTTTTGTTAGAACTATCCAAAAGGCATTTTTACCATGCGCTGAATGAGTTAAGAAGAACACTTGAGCCTATTATCAACATCTCAAAGGAAGAGTTTGAATCGATTTGCAATGCTTCCTATTCAAAGGATAAGAATAATGGAATTTATAGGAAGACTTTGAACTATGATAACATTGCGGTGGAACTAGGATATCGTTATAATCCGGAAGGTTATCTAATTCTAACGTTATCGATTGAATGAGAAAAGAGATGACTAGGGACGAATGAAAATCATTGCAGCCTAGATAACCACAGAGATTTCATTTTCTTCCAATATGCAGC
>CAVJZP010000075.1:0-2567 GCA_963654365.1 Oscillospiraceae bacterium | reverse complement strand
ATATAGAGGTAACGTCTTGTGCTAACAGTATAGGTGGCCTTGGTTGACTCCTTAAGCAAGGAAACATCAGAAATCAGGTATTTCCTGCTGGAATAGGAGAGATTCTTAACCTGAAGGTCTAAGCTTAGCGAATAGGATGAATCTCTGCTTTTTGAGCAGGAATAGGATGAGATAGATATTTCCGTGTTATCAATCTCTGTTTTCTCAGAGTCTAGATAGAGAGAAAGAGTGTTGGAAGGATTTGTAGAGCAGCTAGTCAAAAACAGCAAAATGATGTTAGGAATAATATATCGATTCATGTGGACGTTCCTTTCTATGCGTAAATTATATCATGAACGTGGTCGGCTTTGGTTTAGTGAGTTGGTATCGTTTTTCAACTTGTCCGCTTTGATCCTGAAATGACAATATCGATTGTTATGACAGACATAGTAGGTGCTATATTTTCCATCCTTTTTTATCAGGAAGTCACCGCAGACGGGACAGCGTCTGTTTTCCTTTACAGCGTTTAAGTCCCCGATTGTGTAATTGCAATAGGGGTAATTCGAACACCCATAGAAATTTTCGTTTCTGTTGCCGATTCGTAGGACGAGGCTTCCAGATTTGCAGTGCGGGCACGCATAAGCAACTTCTTCCGTCTTATCTGTTTTCAGCTTCTTGTTTATGAGTTCGCATTTGTCTAGGATCTCCTGTACAAACGTAGAAGGATGGTATTCGTTTACAAGGATATAGCAGTAACTTCTCGTTCTTGTCAGTGCGACATACCACAGTCTTCTCTCTTCTGCATATATCATCTTATCGGATTCGCTTAGGACAAGGGAGAGTAACGGATCGTCTTCCGTCTTATTCGGAAAACCATATTTGTCATCTTCTGCATTGATGATGATAGTGTAGTCTTCCTCTAATCCTTTTGAACTGTGGACGGTGGAGTAGCGGATAGTCATATCCGGGTATTTTCTGAATCGGAGGAGTGAATTCTTTGCAGTGTCAAAGGAACTAATAGACTTGATTCCGTCACCTAGAATGTCTTCTAAGTCTTTGTTGTTCCTTCCTAATACCAATACACTTGCATCCTTCTTTTCCTTTCCGATGCGGGTTAAAGCTTCCTGGAATGCATGATTCTTGTCGTTTAAGTAATAGATGATCTTCAATGGTTTATTTAGATGCTTTGCGGATTGAATCTTCTTATTCATCTGCTGTGGATTTTTTCGGATGAATTCCCCAGCGATATCCTGTAGTTCCTGCGAATTCCGATGGGTGGAAGTGATGTAGTTGATGACCGACTTTCCGAGATGTTTTTCAAAATGGAGAAAGAGGCCTAAATCACATCCAGAGAAACGATAGATGGCCTGCCAGTCATCACCGACAGCGAACAGTTTTGATTTTCCATGTTCTATGATAGCTTTCAGGAATTCCATTCTGCTATAAGAGATATCCTGGAATTCATCGACGATGATATATTTGTAACGGAATCCGTCAAGATCTTTGATATCCTCTTTGGACTGAAGAATCATATCATCAAAATCTATCTTTCCATCGGATTCTAAATGATTACGGTAATAGACATAAACGTATTTGCAGATATCTAAGAATAGGGAAGCACGGTTTGTCGTGTATTTGTCTTTGAAAGGTTTTGCTTTCAGTTCCTCAAAAGCGGAACTGTCACTATATCTTGCCTTATAGAGGCTCAGAAAGGATTTAATCAACGTGATAAGTGCTTTGAATGACTTTCCGTCGTAGATCGATTCGATTGCATCCTGAATTGCACTTTCGCTTAGAGGATGAAACTTGACTCCGTTCTCTTTTAGCCTCGCCACGAGATTATCGAACAGGGTTCCATTAGCGAACTCATAAGAGTATGTCTCGATGCACTTAGTCCTCTTTTCAATGTGAAGAGATCTTTTCCAGTAGATTCCCTCTTCATACTTCTTGGCATCCTCTTCCTTGTATTGATTTGCTTTTCCGTTTTCATCGATTCCATAATGTTCATGATAGATATGGTAATCATTCAAATAGAAATCGGGAGTGTATTGCCTATGCTCTTTGTCACTGACGTCATATTGATACGGTTTTTCATAGGTGTAGTTGATTCCGTTTAGGAAGTAGAAATTTGCAATATCTAGTTCTTCTATGCTTTTAACCAGTTCCTTCTTGAGTGTTCTCTTCTTGTTCTTCTCTTCGGAGATATTGGAAAGAGTATCTTTCAGAGTCTGAAAGCCAGAAACTTTGAGATCTTGGTATAGCTGACCCTCATCCTCATAGTGCTCCATTCCATGATAGGGATTGATATATAAGGCATAATACCGAAGAATGTCCTTCATTGCCTTAGGATCTTTTTTCATTTCATCCCTGAAATAGGATTCGATGATAGCATCGTATTGTTCCTCTATCATGAAATTCGTCCCATGTTTCTTTTTCAGTATGTTCAATCCTAATTTATGGAACGTACTAGCTTCTAAATCTGGGTGAATCTGTTTGGCTTTCTTGTCTAGATCTTCAGCAGACTTTTTGGAATAGGAAAGAAGCAGTATCTCATTTGGTGAGACACCGAGGCTTAAAAGGTATTTGAG
>CAVJZP010000074.1:0-3245 GCA_963654365.1 Oscillospiraceae bacterium | reverse complement strand
AGAAGAAAGAGACAATTTTTTCTTGAATCGACTAGACCGTGCCTTTCTCCTTTCCATAAAAGAAAGAGAGGCCTTATTATCCTTGTTATATAAATAGCCATTTGCTCAATTTTGAGCCGTTCTAGAACTAAGTGCACCTAATGCCAGTCTTAAATGTAAGCGGTTAATCAAGTCGGTATGGCATCTTTTTCAATTCGGCTATTTTTGCATTTTAGGCGTGTTTTAGCAAAAAAAGATAAAATACAGCATCATTTTTCTTAAAGAAAACTTAAAACTTTTTCTCTATGTTTCAAGCAATCTTATTATCCTTTGTCTCATGTTGCGAAAAATGTAACCGATTACATCGAGATTCTCAATCAATTTGTTTAAAGTTTTTCTTTGTTTTCAATCAATTTTTAAGAAAAATAGCCCATTTTTGTTTCTTTTTCTTTTTTTTGCGTTTTTCGAAATCGGTCTCGAGCCATTTATAATTTTCCTCGTTCATCTTTCCCTATGCCCATGATTCAAAAAGGAGGATTTCACTCTATGGATGAGAACTTCAAAAAATGTAAAGCAAAGCTGATTCGAGAGTTCTATCTGAAAATATCTTTAATCTCATTAGCGGTCGGATTGACTCTGTCAGGACTGATCATTCTCTTTACTAGGATGTTTGGTTCTTCTTTCCCTTATTACATCAGCATCATCATCGGTGCTATTGTGATGATTGCTACATTCCTTGCTCTGGCATTCTTAAAGAAGCCAAACGATGAGAAGGTTGCAGAGAGAATCGACTCTGACTTCAGACTCCAGGAGAAAGTGACCAGCATGGTCACCTTCCAAGATAAAGAAGGCCTTCTCTATGAAAAGCAGAGAGAAGATGCCAAAGAGCAACTCAGCAAGAAGGATGTCAAAAAACTTCCTGTCAGACTGGCGATGATCAATATTCCCGCTCTTGTCTTCGGAGCCAGCTTATTCACAGCAAGCTTCTTCACTCCGAATGTCATCAAGGCAGCCGACAAAGACAATAAGCCAGACAAAGACATTATCAATAATAAGACAGAAGAAATCATCAACGATATCCACAATATCATCAACAATTCCGATGCCAGCGCCGCCTTCAAGGAAGAGCTCAATCAGATCTTAGAAGATCTTCTTGCCGAACTGAATGACGATACCGATGTCCTCTCCAGAATGAAGAAGGTCATCACCGCTGAAGGGAAAGTTGATGCTGCTCTTGATAGAGCAAATTCAAAAGAAGAGATCGGTGCTGCCTTAGAAGAAAGTGATATCGACCTTCTCGCAAAACTAGGAACAGCGATCAAAAACGGAGACCAGGATGGTGTAGCATCCGTCCTTCAGCAGTTAGAGAAGCACTTCGGCCCTCGCTCTGTCTATACAGAAGATAGCCTGTGCGATCATATCGAAGCCATCGTTGAAGCGATCAACAAAGCAAATAGCCTTGCCTTAGAAGCAGAGACAAAAGTCAGTAAGGAAGACGGATTATACCTTGCCATGAACAATCTATCCACAAGCCTGAATTCCGTTTATAAAAAGTACAGCAAATACTTAAGCGGCGATACGGAGAACGGAATCACTGAGGATCAGGCAAAAGCTGACTCGATCACTGCCATTGAAACAGCAATCTCTGAAATTTGCTCTTGCCTACAGGCCCAACAGGAAAACAGTGACCTTGCAGAGCAGGTCAAAGCCTATATGGAATCCTTGATCGACCCTACCAATAGCGGTGGAGAAGGGGAAGACGGAGACCAGAAGACAACAGGAAGCGATGGGGAAGGCCAAAGCGGCAACAACCAGAACAACAGCGGAGACGGCAAAGGCGAGTCTTCCGGTGAAGGGGAAGGAGATGGTGACGGAGACCAGGATGGCTCCGACAAAGATAGCGGCGGTGAATCCTCCGGAGACAGTGATGGCTCCGAAACAGGAGACAGCGACGGTAAGGGCAATAGTGAAGGAAGCGATGGAGATTCCAGCGGCAGCGGATCCGGAAAAGGTGAAAGCGAAGGCAGCGGTTCCTCCAGCAGCGACGGCGCATCCGGCGGAAGCGGTAAGACCAATTACGGAAGCAATGATTCGGTCTACACCGACGACAACGGATATTCCGAATACGGAGATGTCCTCGACGGGTATCATAACGATGCCATCGAAGACAACGAAGAACATGGTAATGATGAGACGGGTGACATCTTAGATGATTACTACAACTCACTTTACGGAAATGATTCCGATAACAACAATCCATAAAAGAAAGGTAAAAACAATGGAAAATCAAGAATTAATCACTGAATTCAGTGAATCAGTCAGGAAGATCAAAGAAGAGCTGCACAAGGACATCGTCGGTCAGGAAGAAGTCATCGACAATGTCGTCATCGCCGTCATCGCCGGCGGAAACGTCCTTCTCGAAGGCGTTCCTGGAACTGGCAAGACCCGTCTTGTCCGCTCCTTGGGTCAGACGCTCAACCTTCCTTTCTCCCGTATTCAGTTCACACCGGATTTGATGCCAAACGATGTCACCGGCACCAACATCATCCGCAAAGATGAGAACGGAAACTTAGTCACTACCTTCCAAAAGGGACCTATCTTCGCTCAGATCATCTTGGCCGATGAAATCAACCGCGCCACTCCGAAGACACAGGCCGCTATGCTCGAGGTTATGCAGGAGCATAAGGTCACCGTCTCCGGTGTCACCTATCCGATGGCAGAGCCGTTCTTCGTCTTAGCTACAGATAACCCGATTGAACAGGATGGTACCTATCCTCTTCCAGAGGCTCAGATGGACCGTTTCATGTTCAAGGTTGTCATGCAGTATCCGACTGTCACGGAACTCGGCGACATCGTCAACATGACACAGGGAAATATGAACGAGAATGCAGTCAAGGTCGTCGATGGCGAGACCATCCTCCATATGAGAAAGCTTGCTCAGGATGTTCCTTGCATTCCTCAGGTTCTCGAATATGCCATGGACCTTGTCCACAGCACCCACTCCGAATTGGATGACTGCGCCGAGACCGCCAAGAAGTATATCCGTTATGGTGCTTCTCCTCGTGCCTGTCAGGCTCTTATCACCGGTGCAAAGATCCGTGCCTTGATCCACGGAAACTACAATGTCTCCTATGATGATATCGATGCCCTTGCCTATCCTGTCTTAAGACACAGAATCAAAATCAATTACAATGCGATCAACGATAACCTCACTGTCGACAAAGTCATTGCTTTATTGACAAAGGAAATCAGAAAGAAAAAATAAA
>CAVJZP010000073.1:0-3530 GCA_963654365.1 Oscillospiraceae bacterium | reverse complement strand
TCCAAACTAACTCCAATATTATTCATAAACCTTAAAGCAATTATCAATTTTCAATCATTATTGATAAAAGCAAAGAATAGTGAATTTTTATCAGTTTTCATAAAAAATCATTGAAAATAGTTGATTTACTGAATTTTAAAGCAGTCATCATTTTCATTGTAAGCGCTTGAAAGAGAAGTTATACTTTTCAACAATTGCAAAGATACAGCAGTTTAAAATCTATTGTTTTAAGTTTTCTTCAAGATTTAAAATCATCAAAAAGGACCCTCCGGAGAGGGTCCATAGAGACTAGTTGTAGTAGACTTCCATGACAGGAGCCTGAACACCATATCCGTTTCTTGTACCAGAAGTCTGGCAATAGAGTTTCAAGGTGAAGTGCTTGCCTGTATCCTTTTCATCAGCAACAGCAACCAATGTCTTACCTTCGATGGAATCACCATACGAATAATCATAGACAACCGTCCACTTCAGATCCGTATCAGCTTTCAAAGCCGCTTCGGCAAAGTCATAGATCTTTTCGTTCCAGACACCACCGACCATCGTCATGCAATGATAGGATCTGTCAAAGGAAACATCCGGAGAATCCGTACCCATATAGAAGTAAGGAATCATATGTCCGGTGAAGTTCGTCTCCATGATGTTGGTGGCTTTCGGAGACCAGGATGTCTCATCACTCGGCGAGAACGGATCCTGATATGCGATATAGATTGTATCGTAGGAGTAACCATACTTGATGGTCAATATGACACTGGCACCATCAGAATAGGAGTATTTGGCAACTAACTTTCCACCGACATAATTTGCATCTGTAATAGCATAGTAAGTCGTTGTCCACCCAGCCGCTTTAAGGACATTATTGGCATTGAGCGTATAGTTCTCATTCCAATTTCTAAGCGAGGTAATCTGTAAGTACTTCTTTCCAATAGCGGAATAGTTCTTCAGAGTAACAGAAGGAGTATTATCACCGGTGTAGAAGTAAGGAACAGTATGATCTGTACCCATATAGCTTGTCATCTGTGTCTGAATTGCACTGCTCCATGCTGTAGCATCACTCGGATAGGTAGCAGCATCGGTAAAGCAGGCTTTATAGGTTGCAATATCATCCATGTTGTAGACAGCGATACGGATCAGTTTTCCGTCGACAGACTTATAAGCAGTGACCATGTCAATGCCATCATTCTGACTTATGCCATTACTGAGTGTATAACCGGCTTCCGTCAAAGCGGTCTCAGCAAGATCATAGATCTGGTCATCCCAGGTTCCACCGGAGATTTCCAGTTCTCCGGAATAGAAGTCACCTGCTTCCGGTTCACTGGAAGCAAGATAGACATAAGGGAGCACTTCACCGAAGTTTGTTGTCATCACCGACTTGATATCATCTGACCAGGCGCCATCGGTAGGAACGACGAAAGCCTTGAGATAGCTGATCTTGAGAACCGGTTTGCTCTTCGAACTCTTGTAGAGAGCGACGGTAAGCTTGTTTCCTTCTTCATCGGATGCTTCTCCGTCAATTCTGCTGATACCATCTTTGAATGTCCAAGTGAAGCCTTCCATCGTTTCCAATGCTGTCTTTGCAGAGGTAAGAATGCTATCGTCCCAGGCGCCGCCAGTGAGTTCAACACTGCTAGAACCCTGTTTAAGCGAAACCGACTTCGTTCCGAGATAGATGTACGGAATCACATTTCCGCCAAGTTCGACTTCCATTGCTTCCTGAATGGTTGCACTCCACTCTGCCTCTTCACTGCCTTCTTCCGGAGGATTGAATCCTTCCACGCAGGAGAGAGTAAGGACAGCGGATTTCGTCCCATAGCTAGAATCCATTCTCGCTGTGATGGCACAGCCATCGGACAGCTTCTTGCTGGCGTAGAAGGTTCTTCCATAGGAGTCATCGCTTCCGATGGCGATGCCGTATCCGGCATCTTCGAAAGCCTTTTTAGCCTTGTCGATCATGACGCCGTTAAACTTGTCACCGACGATCTGAAGTGCTTCCGAATAGGTGTCATAGGAGACATCGAGCGTATCGGTTCCTAAGTAGACAAACGGAATATCTCCGCTATGTCCGTCCAAGTATTTGTCCATCTTGGCTTTGACAGCCTCATCATCACTGAAAGAGGTGCTGTCTTCCGGGATATTGAGAGGAGAATAGTAATAGACATCCAGCCTTGCCAACGTGGAATTTCCGAATAAGACGGCAACGATTGTGCACTTATCGGATAAGGTCGCGGAGGCGATAAGGGATTTCTGATTTCCGGAAGAATCCTTCTCATCGATGCAGGAATATCCCTGTGCGGAAAGAGTCGTCCTGGCCGCTTCAAACATACGGGAATCAAAGGCTCCGCCTGTGATAGTGAGCTTATTGGTTGTCGGGTTCCAATCAGAGGAGAGGGAATTGCTTCCTAAATAGATATAAGGGAGTTCATGATTGTCGAAGCTAGTCTGGAAGCGGGAAGAGATAGAAGAGGGCCAGTTTGCTCCATCGACAGGATTATAGGCTTCCTTATAGAAGACGGAGAGATGTGGATAAGGAGCTGTATCAGAGCCAGATTTATAAAGGGAGACTGTGACTTTGCAGCCATCATCGAAGGTAAGATCTCCGCTTACGACAGTGCCGTAGACTTCGGAAGTCTTCTTGACGTTATCAAAGTTGGCGGCAGTCATGGAAGCCTGAGCCAAATCTAATACGCTCTCGTCCCATTTTCCGCCATCAATTGCAAATGTCTTTGTCGAATTTGTCCACTCATAAGAAGGTGCAGCCATACCCAAATAGATAAAAGGAAGAACATGACCTCCTAAACTTGTCTGCATAGCATTGAGGGTATCGCTATCCCAGCTATCCACGCTATCCTTGTCGAAAGGTTCGTCGTAGACAGCGGTCATCTTGCTATAGCCATATTCATCGCTTGTCAATTCGACCTTGATATGCTTTTCACTCGACGTTCCTGTGAATGTTGTTGCTGTCTTGTCCGTTGTCCAGCCCTTTGCCTCAAAGGCGGTCACAGCATCATCAAGATACTTCTTATCGAACTTGCCGCCGACAATGGTGAGAATGCCATAGTCGCCGATGCTTCTTTTCCAAGTGCCGTCAACACTTCTTCCTAAGGAGACATAAGGAAGAACGTTACCGCCAAGATGCTTGATCATAAGGGAACTGATATCATCTCCCCACGCATCCTGATCTGTGTCAGTGTCGGTATCAGGATCGGTGTCAGGATTCGGTTTTGCGGAAGAATCCGAAGTGACATCACTGCTAGAATCCGTCATTGCGGATTCCGATTCTCTTCCCGTATCAGAAGCGGACGCTTTTTCTGATGTCTGTGAGCTAGATGATCCTGTCTCCGGAGTCGCAGTAGATGACTCAGTGGTTCCACAGGAGATCAAAGCCAAAGAAACGAGAGAAAGCAAAACTGATTTCCTAACTTTTTTCATGTTTTTTCAATCCTCCAAAAACAAAACGATTATAAAGTAAGAGAAGAAAGGTGAGGTCGCTTGATTCCCCTACGTGATTTTTCGTGAAAACCGGTCAAAAAAAG
>CAVJZP010000072.1:0-4212 GCA_963654365.1 Oscillospiraceae bacterium | reverse complement strand
CATATATACATAGTTAAAGAAATATAAATAATGTTTTTATGGAAATCGGAATCATTTCAGATCATCGGGGACAGGCAAGGACAAATGCTCGTAGGCCTTTCTGGTAGCGACACGGCCTTTCGGAGTGCGGTTGATAAGGCCGATCTGAACCAGATACGGTTCATAGACATCCGAAACATTATCCACGGACTCACCGATAGCAGAAGCGATGGCACTAAGGCCGGCCGGTTTTCCGTTATAGCGAAGAATAAGGCATTCCAAGACCTTTCTGTCGGTCTCATCCAATCCTAGGTCATCGATCTTCAGAAACTTCATCGCTTCATCACAGGATGAGCGGTCAATCACCGCTTTCCCCAGGAAAGTAGCAAAATCGCGGACACGGCGGAAAAGACGGTTTACGATTCTTGGTGTTCCTCTTCCGCGCAGGGCAAGCTGATAGGCAGCATCGGGGTGAATTGGATAATGGAGAGCTTTGCTTGTACGCATCACAATCTCAAAAAGTTCATCCGGTGTATAGTAATGCATCTGCAAGATGATGCCGAATCGGTCTCTTAACGGTGCGGAAAGATTTCCGGCATCGGTCGTAGCTCCGATGAGGGTAAACGGGACAAGAGGAATCGTAAGAGTCCTCGCATCCGTTCCTTTTCCGACGATGATGGAGAGAGAGAAATCCTCCATGGCGGAGTAAAGAACTTCCTGAACGACAATCGGCATCCGATGAATTTCATCGATGAATAAGACATCTCCGGGATTCAAAGAAGAGAGGATGGCGGCTAAATCTCCCGTCCTTACCAACGAAGAGCCATTCGTCAGCTTGATACCCGCTTCCAGTTCGTTGGCGATGACATTGGCAAGCGTTGTCTTTCCTAAACCAGGCGGTCCGAAAAACAGGACGTGATCGAGAGATTCCTGTCTCGTCTTGGCTGCAGAGATAGAGATGGAAAGTTCCTGTTTTATCTCCACCTGACCGATATAGTCAGACAGTTTCTGCGGACGCAAAGAAAGGTCGACATCATCGACATTCTCTTTGATTTCCTGAGCGATAAGGCCCTCTTGTTTATTCCGGTTTTCGTCCATAGATCACTTAGAAAGGAGACTGAGAGCCTTCTTTAGATATTCTTCTGCTGTAAGGTCCTTCTCCTGAATGGAAAGAAGGGCAGCTTTGATCTCTTTGTCCTTGAAGCCGTAATTCTTAAGGCCCTCTAAGGCCAGATCCATATTCTTGTTGAGGGTGATGTCGTTCTCGCTTTCGAGCATCGTAAGCTTTCCCTTCAGATCCAATATGATCTGAGAAGCAGATTTCTTTCCAATGCCGGGTAGCCTTGTTAAGAAGACATCGTCGGCCTGATTGATAGCATCGCTTAGTCTTCCGACTGAAGTCTGGCCCATCGCATTGAGTGCCGTCTTCGGGCCAATGCCTTTGACGGAAGTGAGGGCAAGATAGAGTTTTTTCTCTTCCAATGTCTTGAATCCGACAAAATACTGCTCGTTTTCATTGAAAATGTAGGAGACATAGACAAACATCGTCTCTCCGATTGGAAATTCATCCGGGTGGGAAACGATGACATCATACCCCACGCCAGAGCATTCTACGATGACAGAATTAGCCGTATGGAACGAAATCAAGCCATGAAGATAGTAATACACAAAAGGCCCTCCACTAATATATTAAGACAAAAACGGACAATTCACAAAAAATCATTCAAAATATTCGAATTCGAAATCGTCCAATATAACGGTGTCACCGTTTTTAGCGCCGGCTTCTTTGAGTTTCTCATCAATACCGATACTATCGAGGTATTTCAACAGACGATCCATACCCTCATCGGTCTTTATGTTGATGAGTTTCTTCGTTCTGATGACGCGTTCACCGACAATTTCAAAGAAACCATCTTCTCTTCTTAGGATACGGTAATCCGGAATCTTTCCGTTGTCGCTCATCTTAGCGGTATAGACTCTTTCCTCTCCACCGTCTTTGACAAGGTTCTTCTTCTCTTCTTCCTTACTTTCCTTGACCAGCTTATAAAGTCGCTGATTGAGGCGGTAAAGGCCTTTTCCGCTCTTCGCGGAAATCTCATAAATCTCATACTGGTCTCCGATCTTCATCTTGAAGTCTTCAATCACTTCTGCAGGAATATCCTCGTCAATCTTATTGAGAGCGACAATCATCGGCTTATCCATGAGTTCCTTACGGTATGTAGAAAGTTCCTTGTTGATTGCCAAAAAGTCAGCGTAGGGATCATCATTTCTAGTCAGATCAACGATGTGAAGAAGGACACGGCATCTTTCAATATGGCGAAGGAAGGTATAGCCTAAACCCTTACCGGAACTAGCACCATCGATCAGGCCAGGAAGATCAGCGATGATAAAGGATTTGTCATCTTTGAGGAAGCAGACGCCAAGCTGCGGTTCTAAGGTCGTGAAGGCATAGTCACCGATCGCCGATTTTGCGCGTGTGACGGCGCTGATATAGGTCGATTTTCCGACATTCGGATAACCGACAAGACCGACATCCGCAATCAGCTTCAGTTCTAGATAAAGGACTTTGGTCTCTCCAGGCATACCATTTTCCGCGATATTGGGAGTACGGCGAACGGGCGACTTGAATGTCGCGTTTCCTCTTCCGCCTCTTCCGCCTTTGACGGCAAGATAGGTATCACCGTGATGGTAGAGATCAGCTAAGACACGTCCTTTCTCATCTTCAATCACCGTTCCGACAGGAACATGAAGAAGAATGGAGGAAGCATCTTTTCCATATTGAAGCTTAGTACGGCCGTTTTCGCCATCATCGGCACGGAAAAGCTTACCGAAACGGTATTCGGAAAGCGAGTTGATGCCATTATCCGCAACAAAGGAGATATCGCCTCCTCTGCCACCATTTCCGCCGTAAGGGCCGCCGTTCATGATGGATTTTTCGTGACGGAATGCAATGGCGCCATCGCCGCCTTTGCCAGAAACTACGGTTATTTTCACTTTATCATGCATAACATACCTCCTTGAGAGAACAGAATAGAAAAGGCTTCGGAAATCCGAAGCCTTTATATGCTTTTCTACGAATTACTTAGAAGCGACTTCAGGCTTCGTCGGATAGACGGAGACTTTAAGTCTCTTGGAATCAAGTCTCTCGTACTTGACATAACCATCGATCAAAGCAAACAAGGAGTCATCACCGGCTCTCTTGACGTTGTGGCCGGCATGAATCTTTGTTCCGCGCTGACGATAGATGATGGAACCAGAATGGCACCACTGTCCGTCATAAAGTTTGGCACCTAAACGCTGAGCGTTGGAATCACGACCGTTCTTTGTAGAGGTAACACCCTTATGAGAAGCGAAGAGCTGAATATCAAGAACTAAATTCAGTTTCATAATTGACCTTCTTTCTTGGAGACTAAGAATTTCACTCGTTGCGGATAACTTGAACTTATCGTTTCGAGTTGGCAGATGAGCGTCTCCAATACAATCGCATCATGCCCACTTGGTTTTGCTTTGGCCTGCACAAGAGAATGTCCCGACTGAATTTCAATGAAATAATCCTGACCTTTCTCCAATGCGTTCAAAGCTCCTATCAGGCAGGAGGAAACCCCTGCACAATAGATGTCATAGCCTATCTCATCCCCTCCATGTCCATCGATACGGAGAGCAGAGAACACGTTATGATCATATTCGACAACTACACTGATCATAGATTAGAAGTTGATTGCTTCAATCTTGAGAGCGGTGTAAGGCTGTCTATGACCACGAGCGACTCTTTCGTTGCTCTTAGCCTTGTAACGAAGAACACGAATCTTAGGTTCACGTCCTTGCTTTACAATTGTGGCTTTGACAGTAGCACCATCAACGAACGGCTTGCCGACAAGAACCTTGTCACCATCGATGAAGAGAACCTTATCGAAAGTAACTTCCTGATCCTTTTCGCCATCAATCTTCTCGGTATAGATAACCTGTCCGATCTCGGCTTTGACCTGCTTGCCACCAGTTAAAATAATAGCGTACATCTCTTTGCCTCCTTCCTTAATGAAATTTAAGTAGTACTAAGTACTCGCACGGCTGGTACTTGGAACCAAGGTTTGAAACCAGTTTGTAGCGGTTGTAGGCTTGTGGAGGCCATACAACTCATTTATTATATAAAATCCAATAGACATAATCAAGAAAAACTTATCGCGGAAGCGGCACGAAAAAAGCGGCCGCAGCTATCTTCCCCCGAGGGGTATT
>CAVJZP010000071.1:0-4291 GCA_963654365.1 Oscillospiraceae bacterium | reverse complement strand
CTTCAGCTATGAAATCTTCAATCTGTGTGGATGTGTGGATAAAAGTTCAGGATACAATACAAGTTTTAAGGTTTACTTAAGGAGAAAAATATGAAAAACAAGAACAAAATTATGCTGCTTCCTCTTCTTGCACTCTGGAGTCTCACTGTCGTTTCCTGTGGAGAAAAGACGTCGGAGTCTTCCTCTGATAAGACATCCGATACGGAAAAACAAAGCTCTTCCGATTCCGAGACTAAGAACGAGGAGACAAAATACCAGTTCAGTTTCCTTAAATCGGACAAGGTCATTGTCTCTGTCAATGGATTAGAGGAGAACAAAACACTTCCGGGAAGCGAAGTCTCTTTCACTGTCACAAGCGAAGAGGAAGAAATCCTTTCTGTCACTTCATCCCTTGCACATTTAGGCTATGAAAACGGTGTCTACTATTTCACTATGCCGAATAAGGATGTCACAATCGATATCGCCTCGGAAGCCTATGGAGATCCTTCCATTCTGGATGTCAAGGATGTCGATGTCACCTCTCTTCCGAACAATGTTGCATCTTTTGCTAGCTATTTAGAGAAATCGATTGCAGTGGAAGGGACCTACTTCTCTTCGGCTCATGCCGTCAACAACAACTTCCTCGGCGAATGGGCTTGGTACGATTACAGCGCCAAAGCCGGCAGGAATGATGTTCTTGTTGTCTCTGGCCATAAGAAGAATTACGCCAGTGACAGCATGAGCACCTATTACTCGAAGGAATTCGGAAAAGAGAAGAATATCTATTACGCCATCTCTTCCACAACATCCTTAGGCTCCTCTTCCAATACAGTGAATCATGACTATGCTTTCAAAAATATCATCTCCGATGATGCAGAGTCTGTCGGTATTGCAGAGATCAAGGCCAGTGATGCCAAAAAGAACTATTCCTCTTATCAAGGTGCCAATGTCGTCTATGAATCCTTCTTTTCTGCCACGGCAACGAAGAAGTTCAAAGATTACGTGGAAAACCCAAAGATGTATGCCTATTATCTGAAAGATATTGAAAAGACTCTCTCGGATGATAAGAAATCCGTCCGCTTTGATCTTACTGGACTTTATTATGACTGGTCCGGAACACAGATTTTCAAGATCTCCATGGAGTTTGATGGCGATAATTTCATGAAAAATGCATTCATCAGCAACACAAGTTATGATTCCGATGACTGCGATTCCACGACAATGCTTCCTCTTGATGGGAAGACCGGAAAACTCACGGCAAGTTATGATCTTGAGATGACACGCGGTTATAAGTCTACCTTGGAAAAGACGGATATCTCTGATTTTGCCATGGATAGCTATGATGTCGATATCTCCTATTCCATCAACGGAGATGAGAAGGAGACAGACAGCAAGGATGTTGTCGTTGACAATGGTTCTACGCTGAAGTTCTCCTTCAACTCCAATGATGATAAGTCGACCTTCATCGCACCGACTCTCAAGAGAGTCAAAGAAGGAGAAGGCTATATTGATTTAGAGGAACTTACTGTCCTGAAAGAGGGGGAGTTTACTCTTGTCTTCGATAATGGATTCGGAAAAGAAAAAGAAATCAGTATCCGATCTGTAAAACCGAAGGCGGATTCTATCTCTGTCAGTGCTCCTTCTAATGTCTATCTCAATGAGACAGCAAATATGACCGTTTCTGTTCTTCCGGAAAAAGCCAATCAAGATGTCACATTCACGAAGAAAGACACATCCACTGGTGATGCGGACATCAAAAAGAATGATGACGGAACTTACACCATCAAAGGCCTGAAGTTAGGAGAAGTTTCTTATACGATCACTTCAGATGAGAATGCAGAGATCAAAGAAGATTTCACAATCAAGGTCGTCGAGAAACCAACGGCCACTGAATTCAAAAACAACGTCTTTACTAAGACCTTCTATGGTGAGTCTAGTAGCTACAAGGCGGTTGCAAACTTCAACGAGGATGGAACCGGATCTTTCAGAACGGCATCGAATAGCTATTACTCCTATTTTGAGGCAGAGAGAAACTTCACCTGGACTTTTGATGAAGCAACACTCACCTTTACCATCTCTGGTGTTCAGGGAAGCTATTATGAAGGAAGAGGATTCTTCACCTTTGTTGCTCAGACGAATGAAGTGGCAGTTGGTTCCTTTGCGGAATACAATTATTCCGGAGACAAGACTGCTTTCACTGTCGAGATGACTGCTCAGGAAAGAAAGGACCTGTCTGATTTCAGCTGATGAAAAAGAATAGAATCGCAATCTCTTTGCTGGCTCTTCTTTTAGCATCCTGTCAAGGCGGAAAGGATTCCGCCTTGAAGCCAACTGAGGGTGAAAGTACGGAAAATAAGGAGACAGAAAATAATACAACTTCTGAAGAAAAAGAAAAACTTGAATTTAATCCTTCTAAGACAATCACGAACCTTTTTGACTATCTCAATACCACAGGTAGAGAAAAGGAAAAGAGTGATGGAATCCTTTTTGACAGAACTTACTATTCCTATGAGGTAGGGTATTATACCTTCAATACAATACAGAAGGAAGAGACAGGGGAATCTTTCAGCAATGACACTTTCTTCCTCTATGGAACAGAGACAAAGACGACAACCTACGACTACAAAGATGATGCCGATGAGGCAGAAGACTCTTATCTCTATTTGAATCAGATCGACGGAAACGATTTCTATTCCATCATCGATTATGCCGATGGGAAGAGCAAAGACAAAGCGAGTAAGGAAGAAGTCTTAGTGACAAACAGGGATTCTTATCTTTCTAAGACCTCTCTGAATGCTTTGGATACGCTCTATGCCTTCTATAAGTCAAAAGTCTCGAAGAACATCATCAAGGGTGTGGATAATATCACTCCGACTATCACGGAGAAATCGGTCGACTATCATCTTTCTCAGGGATGGGAAGAGCAGATTGGAGACTATAAGTATAAATATGCCGCTGTCATCGATCTCTCCTTGGATTACAAGGGAAGACTTGTCAAGTACAGCTATGACTTCAAAGAGTATCAGCCTTCTGAGAATGCTGATTCCGATCAGATGCTTTTACTCAGCGAAATCAAGGATACAACGGAAATTCAGCTTGGAAACAAGGTGGAAT
Source organism: Oscillospiraceae bacterium (assembly GCA_963654365.1). Taxonomy (GTDB): domain Bacteria; phylum Bacillota_I; class Bacilli_A; order RFN20; family CAG-288; genus Enterosoma. The sequence continues at coordinate 1,198 of CAVJZP010000071.1, read as the reverse complement.
ACGACTATCTCAAACGGATTGAAAATGGAGAAGAGGCGATAGATCCTCTTGATTACTTCATGACGGATTACACTCCTGTTCTCTTATCCTGGGACGGTGTCGGAACAGAGAAGAAGGAAGAGAATGTACTCTCTTTCCCAATCCACATGTATGTTCAGGCGACTGCCGAAAAGGTTATCCCGGAGAAATCCTTGGATACGAAACTGACGATTACAGCAAGCACGGACAATACGGTCATCTCTGTCTCCTCTACCGGTGTTGTCAAAGCAGTCGGATTAGGAAAAACGACGCTTACCATCGAATCCGAATCCGGTGTCACAAAGAAAGTCGAGGTTACTGTTGTCTCTCCCGCATTGACGGAGATTGTCGCTAAGACCTATTCCACCTATCATTTCAAAGGAGATACGGATAATCTCTATATCTATAAAACTCCTTCGAACGCCTTAGAGGAAATCGAAGTCGTCTCTCTGACAGAGGATATCATCGAAATCGTCAAGGACAAAGATGGAGACTATGCTCTTCACAATATCGGATTAGGAGTGGGAAAAGTCGAAGTGAGAAGCAAGACGAATCCGGATGTGAAATGCACTGTCAGTTACCTCGTTCAGGAAAAGAAAACGGTTGAGGAAGTGAAAGATAATGTGGTCGGAACCTGGACAGGCGATCTTCCGAACAGTAATGGAACGAAGATGATCAAGGATGCCGCTACGGTCATCTATAAAGAGGATGGAACAGGACACTTCACTCTGAATAGTTCTGAGACCGGTTATACCTTCGAAGTCGGAAAAGCCTATTCTTTTACCTACACCTTCTTGGAAAGCGGAAGATATACCGATCGCCCGATTTCCCTTACGATGTCGACCATCACTCTTGATCGCGGTCAGGTTGTCTGGACCTATTCAAACAATGCTGCTGACTTCTATTACACGGGTGAGAATGCAAATATCATCTTTGCTACCGGAAATTCAGAAGAATACGGTGCAATGGTACAGTTATCTGCAAGAAGAGCCGCTTAAATGATATAATGAAAAGGCTGCTGAAAATTCAGTAGCCTTTTCTGTTTGTTAGGGGGAGAACCATGTTAACAGTCAATAATCTATCGATGCAGTTCGGAGGAAGAGTCCTCTTCAAAGATGTCAATATCGCCTTTACGCCTGGTGAATGCTATGGAATCATCGGCGCCAATGGTGCAGGAAAG
>CAVJZP010000070.1:0-4944 GCA_963654365.1 Oscillospiraceae bacterium | reverse complement strand
GAAGGCCAAAGAAATGCTCTATATAGTCCTATAAGTTGGGAAAGTATTACTTAATATTCTAAAATACAAAAGCGTAGCCACGCGGCTACGCTTTTATAATGACAACCTTTTATACTGCAGTAAGTTTTATTCGAATAATGATTGTGACTGATACTTGAGCTTAGCATCATCGATCATATGGATGAATTCATCTCTCCACGGATAATTGATCATGAACTGGTTACTGTCTATGGATGTATCTTTTCCCTTCAGACAATCGAAGAAGTCACAGATTACATTGACATTGGATAGGGATGCCTTTGCTTTTTCAAAGACAACAAGGTCTCCGATCTCATTATCCTTCAAAGTCTTTCTTAGACGCCATACGGCATCGCGGTAAAGCTTTTTTGCTAGTTCGATATCCTTCTCCGGCCAAAGATGGTCGATAGCATCATTCATGGTTAAGGTAGAACCCTGGTAGGCAGTAAGCAGGGCTAAGAGTTCTTTTGCTTTTGTGGAACTGAAGTTGATGAGTCTTCCGTTGAGGAAGAGATCGAAAGGACCTGTACACTTCAGTTCAATCTTTCTGTCTTCCTGATAGGCGATAGAGCTGATATAGGCGTTGAGCTTTTCGGAGTCGAACGGCTTGTAGCAGAAACCTAAGAGATTGTTTCCTAATCTCTCTTTGATCTCGTTTTCATCATAAGTAAAACCAGTGATGAAGACAATCTTGATGTTCGGATTGACATGGATCAGTTTTTCGGCGAGATCAACACCGTTGATGACAGGCATTCTGATATCCAAAAAGGCGGCATTGACCACATGCTTTTCACAGTAGGAGATGGCATCGAGGGGGTTTTCAAGGAAAAACTTGTACTCGATCTGATTTTTGTTGATGATCTGAAGCAGGAAGTTGCTCAAGGATTCCATTTCATCATCGACAGCTATGATTTTCATTTGACGTCCTCCTTTTTATTCTTTGGTATGGAGATAGTGACTATCGTGTTATCGTCATCTATGCTGAAAGTGACTTTTCCTTTGACAGTGAGGGATATTCTTTGGATGAGATCTTTGATTCCCTCTTCTTTGCCAGTAATCTCATAAGGACCTCTGTGGTCAATCAATTGTACTACAATTTCATTTTTGTTTTCTACCGTCGAGAGTTCAATCGCATTGTTTTCCTCACTGATATCTCTAAAGCGGTGCGCTAAGAACAGATTGACAAAGGGGACCAGTGTAATAGGCGGAATCATGAATTCATAGGTGTCAATATTCAGAATCAGAGAGAAGGACATGCTCTCTCTTAAGCTGTTGAAATCCATGAAGTGCAAGAGGTTATCAACCTCTTCGCTGAAGGTTACCTTTGCCTTATCGATGGTAAGGATGCTATAGCGGAGTGAGTCGCTGAAACTCGTCAGTGCAGAATCTCCTTTGCTGATATCTTTATGATAGGTATCTTCGACGATGGAGAGGGCGTTGAAGATGAGATTTGGATTGATCTGGTTCTGCAAGGCGAGTGCTTTGAGATAGTCCTGATCCTGTAAAAGTGACTTCTCCGTATTGGCTTTCCTTCTGAAACTCAGCACTCGGATAAAGAAGATGATATAGAAGAGAATGCTTCCGAGGAAGACGCCGGTGGATAGGATATTGCTCAAAGGAAGATAGAAAACATTTGCATCATCACAGGCTGCTAAAAAGATGATGCCGATCAGAACAGCAAACATGACCACGTATAGATTCTCAATCGTATTGTGATAACTCTTATAGAAGATATGGAAGAAATAGATCGCATAGGCGACGACAAATAGCATGAAGAGAACGATGAAGATGCTGCTGTAAATGAATAAGGAACGGAACAGAATGAATGATACAGCAAGAGAAAGAAGGATGGGCGTCTCATATTTATGATGAATCATTTTTTTGTTGTACAGGACGTAGAGTGAGCCAGAGAGGATGAATAGACCTAAGGCGATGACGGAAATGGTCTTATATGTCATATAGGAGATTGGAATATTCAAAGCAGCGAAGAAGAAAAGACCATCACCGGAAAAGAGCCAGTACAGGAATAGGAAGGTGGCAGTCGCAAAGATGTGGAGCGTCTTTTTGAATCCGGACTGAAGGAAACGGGTAATCATAAGAAGGACAAAGCATTCAACCATGATGCCAAGCAGGATGAACTGAGCGAACTGTCTTCCTTTCTTTGAGGTGGTGACATACTGGCTGGAGAGGATCTTTGGCCCCTTCTTGATTCCGCCATGTCCAGTGTTGCCGGCTTCAATCGTGACCGTCATCTCTCCTTTCGTCACTAAATAGGTTCCCATCTGAATGAAGTGGATGTCTCCTTTGTCCTCTTCTTTTTCCTTGCTTGGTTTACCGATCTGTCCCACAAGGACATCATCGAAATAGATGCGGCAGGAGGAATAGAAATAGTCATAGTCTGCTGTCAGCCTTGCTCCGATAGGAAGGTGGATGACTTTGAATCGGTAGGTGGCATATCCTTTTTTGGATAGGGGCTTACTATCAATCTCTAACTTCGTCCAGAAATTCGGAAGACTTAGATAGCCATCTGGCAAAGCATCCGTTTCCCCATCACTGATGAGCCACTTGTTGTAATAGAATTCTGTACTGCCGGAAACACTGATTCCTTTATCCAGATATTTTTCCGCACCGTAATTGTAATCCATGATGCCATCTTTGATGATGAACTGAGAACTGGAACGATAGGAAACATCGAAAATCGTTGTGATGACAGTCGGAAGAATGATGAAGAGGAATGATAGAAGGATAAAGAAGATATTGGTGCGTTTCTCTTTCTTTGTCATAAGCTATCCTCACTTCGATAAGGGAAGACGATTGTCGTCTTTGTTCCGTTTCCAAGGCTGCTCTCAATCTTGATCTTGGCATTGAGATGATAACTGAGTCTCTCGATCAAGTTTTTCTGACCGATGGAGGTCTTGCTCACTTTTGTCGTATCGTAACCAAGACCATTGTCATTGACGATGATGATGACATTGCCTTCCACATAGTCAGAGGAGATGGAGATGAATCCATTCGTTTTCTCATTGACATGGGAGTAATTGACAGAGTTCTCGACAAGAGGCTCTAAGGTCAAAGGAGGGACTTTGAAGTCGACAAAGTCCAGATCCAGAATGAGATTGAAGGGCTTTTCATAGCACCTATTCTCCAACTCGATATATTTGATGATTGTTTCAATCTCTTTTTCAAATGGAATCATGCTCTCCTTCATATTCTTGACGGATTCTCGGAAGTTATCTGAGAACATTGCCATCATCTCATCGCCTTCGGCTAGATCCTTGTGATAGAAATGCCTTATGACTGATAAGGTGTTGAAGAGGTAATGAGGCTGTATCTGCTGCTTGAGGGTGTTGTCTCGGATTGTCCTCTGCTCCTTGTAAAGGCGGTTATAGTTCTGGACGGATTTGATGTATTTCATCAGAACCGTGATGAAATAAATGATGAACAATGTGGAACGTATCGCGGTGAAGGAGGAGAAGATGCCCTTGTTATCATATCCTAGCTGGGATCTGGAATAGGGAGTCTCAAAGATCAAGTCACCAATGGTAAAGGCAATCGTTGCAAAATTCAGATGGGAAAGTTTTGTTTGACTTCCTGTGATGTAGTAATAGAGATAGACAAAGAAGGAGACAAGGATTGTCCAGTAGTACATATAGAAGTAACCCGTATCAAAGAGAGCAAACATTGTAAAGACAGTTGTAAGGAAGACCAAGGAATTGACAAATGCCGTCTTGAAATTCAGCCTATTGCTTATCTTTGCTTCGGAAAGAGTGATGCCGTAGATATATAGGGATGTCATGATGCGGTTCAGATATCGGAAGAGGAAGAAATCAGGATAGACAGAGAACCGGTTGAAGACCATCAGCCCATCGGTAGAGAAGACCATTCCTAAAAACAGGATACAGGTAAGAAGGAAGATAAAGACATTGGTCACGTTTTTGATATCGCTGAGTAAGAAGACAAGAGAAGTCAATAGCGAGGCAAAGAGAATACCGAAGCAAAAAAATATAACAGCTTCAGAAAACGAGGACCAACGGGAAGTGCTCAGGGAAGTGGTGATGTTCGGAATCATCTTCAGTCCACCGTGTCCTGAGTTTCCAACTTCTATTGTCATGACAATAGTGTCTCCTGTCGTTTTAAAATAGGACTTGGAGTAATTATTTCCTGTAATGTCGTTGTATTCTTTGTCTTTCGATAAATTCCCGTACTCGTAGACCAACTGGTTGTCAAAGTAGACTCTTATGCTGTCTCCATAGTCGTATTTGGCAATGGAGAGCCATTGGTCTTTCTGCATGTTGGCTAAAGTAATCTGGAAACTTGCATATCCGTAGGAGGTCAGTTTCACTTCTTTTCCGCCTCTTTCAATGCTTTTTCTGGCCCAGGTATTCGGAAGGCTGATCGTTCCGTCTGAGACAGGGTTCTCGATCTTGTCTGTTTTCAGCCATTGGTTATAGTAAAACTTATAATCTCCGTACGGATAGACGACTTTGCCAGAAGAACTTTGATTGGAGAAGTCCATCTGAGTTCCAATGGATGGAACATCGTTTTTGATATTCGCAACCTTGACAGCAACCCATATCAAAACTATCTGGCTGATGATGGAAACCAGTATGATGACTACAGTTTTGATCTTTGGATGTTTCTCTTTGTTTCTTTTCATCAATGCTATTTTATCAAAACGAAACATACATCTGATGAAAATTATGTCACCTTCTTTTCTGGCCTCGGTTTTCCTTTCAAAATCTATTGTTAACAACACAATGTTTTTTTGATAAAATAAACAAGGTCATAATAAAGGAGATTTACATAATGGCTAAGATTGTTAATGTACATGGTCGTGAAGTTCTTGATTCCCGTGGTAATCCGACTGTTGAAGTCGAAGTTTTACTCGAAGACGGAACCAAGGGAAGAGCTATTGTTCCTAGCGGT
>CAVJZP010000069.1:0-5024 GCA_963654365.1 Oscillospiraceae bacterium | reverse complement strand
TCGGATGGGAGGATGCCTATGAGCTTCCGACACCGACTGCTCCTGTCAACAAGAACGATGTTTCAGAGGGTGTGACTTATTATTACTCCTTTGCCGGATGGTATCTGAATGATACCTTGATTCCTCAGTCAGGAACCAGCTGGACCTATTCCAATACCGGAGGAAACTTGGTTGCTAAATATACCAAGGTTGACTACGTGAAATACGGAATCTATCCTCAATCCCGTGTGTCGGATGAAGCTTTGATAGCCACTCTTAACACTTTGACAACTACGGAATCAAATGGATGGTATCTGTATAATGGAGATTATTATGCTAAACTGGAATCTTACTGGTTCAAGTGTGAAAGTATCAGATGGAAAATTCTTGAATCCGATAGCGGAACATATAAGCTTGTGTCTATGATGATTCTTGATTCTCATCAATATAATGAATATTATAAAGGACCAAAAAGCGGATACTATGCTAACAACTACAAGAATTCAGAGATTAGGACATGGCTTAATGATACCTTCTATAATTCTGCTTTCTCCTTAGGAAACTCTGCTATACAGACCACGGAAGTGGATAACAGTGCATCGACTACATATTCTTCAACTAATTCGTATGCCTGTGAGAATACATATGACAAGGTCTATCTGCTGAGTTATCGGGATTACTGGAGGTTCAGTTATTTTGCGAATGAGAGACGATGTAAGATGACTGACTGGGCGGAGGAAGCAAGTTACTATGTGAATACTGAATATGGATATTATTGGACTCGTTCCCCGTACGATAACTATTCGTACTACGTCAGCATTGTCAGCAGCGTCAGCAATGTCGTCGGTCGCCACTACGACGATGTCGGCCACTCCTACGGTGTCCGCCCCGCTTTGACAGTTAAGTTCGAGTGAAACGAGAACAATCATCGCAGTTATAATGGATCGTTAAAAATCTCTATTTACAATATAAGGAGGAAAAGTAAAATGGGACATGCATTTAAGTGTAAAGGCGGGAAGGAATTGTCTAGAATAGGAGCATCTTGGTTTGCTTCGTATTGGTATTATTCGTACAAAGACCCCACTGAAAAATCTTGGGATAATAGAAAGGCTATTAAAACGATTGATTACAGAATCAGACTCTTTTATAGGACCAAAAAGTTTCATAGTGTTTGGCGAAAAGCAATACTGACTATGAAAGATAAGAATCTTGAACGTAACAAACTAGGCTTAAAAGGTGCAGATGTAAAAAGGTTTGTTAAGTAGAAGGAAATATCAGCCTTAAAATACATCTATTGCAAGATAATTTTGACTTTGAAATCGGATGACTGACATATGCAATATAACGATATGGAAGCATAAAGCGGTTAAGGCTTGTGGACGTTTCTGATACTTGGTTGCGTATGTCTTTTTTTGATTTGGTTTACAAGTCATGATGTAGATCATTCTCCCTTAAGAAAGGAAATAATGTACTATTGGGGAGTAACAAATAAATAGTGCTGAAAACTAAAATGGAATTTGGTGAATCGCTAATAAACAAGTTGAAAAGTGCTCAACGAGATGGAGAGGTAAACGGATCAGCGTTTCCCTTCGGGACTTACATTAACTTTAAATCAGAAGATAGTGAAAGCCAGATGACTTTCATCTATCCAAATAAGGAAGAGGAAAGAATCACGCATGATATGGTCAAGTGTGCGACAGTTTTGGCTATGGGAGTCTCTAATAAAAATACGAGTGGGGGCACTATGGTTTCAGTAGGTGGCATTGATGGGTATGCTACTATCATTGTCAAATATCTTTGTGTATTAAAAGACGGCAGACAGGCGGTTTTAACGGTCGATTCCTGCAAAAACCAATATAAGGTGGAAAAGGTTCTGTTTTGATTTCCTTGAAGTGCAAAGATTATTAGGTTGACCTCTCTTATAACAATGAAACTCTGATCAAGGAGGAGCACAATGGGTATTAGAATCTGTCCTAAATGCAAAGGCAAAGTATCCACTTCTAGAAATGTCTGTATACACTGTGGATATGTTTTTCCTTCCTCAAAGAAATGTCCAGACTGTGGGGAACCTGTAGACATCAGCGTTTTGGAGTGCCCGGTATGTGGATATTTATTCAATAAGGAGAGTTTAGAAAAAAGATCATCAACCGAAGAAAAAGAAACTGCGGTGGATGTGCAAAAAGAAATCCCTGTTTCGGAACCTGAAAAAGTTGCTGTTCCTACTAATGCTTCTGGTCATACTGAAACAAAGGATTCTCAACTAGAAGAAACAAATACTGTAGAAGACAAAGCAATCGATTCCGAGAAAGAAGAGATAATAGCTGATAATGAACAGATAGCACCTATCAATGAAAATCCTGTGACACCTGTTCCTGAAGAAAAGGAAAATGATGAGATATCTGTTGAATGTCCTTATTGTGGGAGCAAATCCCTAATGCCAATAGGCACTGACTTATATATGTGCAACACTTGCAAAGGAAAGTTTTTGAATGCTGCAAATAGTGGAACAGATGAGCATCATATAAATGATTCCAAGTTTTTGAATCCTTTGGACAGCAAAGGTGTTGATGTTGAAGTTTCTATTAGTGAAGATAATAAGAAGGAAGAAAAACCTGAAGTGGCAGCAGAGCCAGAGAAAAGCATTGAAGTTAGTGATAATACTGCTAATAAATTCTCTCAAACGACGACGGAAAACAAGAAATGTGTTGATAAACCTAAAACCGCAGAACATACGCCGAAGGCTTATCATAGGAAGAGGTTAAAGAAAAAACGGACTATCATCATTACAGCTGTTGCGGTTGGTTTAGCTGCTACATTCGGTATCTTGACTGGCGTGGTCTTCGTTCCTATATCACAATATAATAAAGCGATGACTCTTTTGAAAAATGGCGATACCGAAAAAGCCATAGAAGCATTGGATGGCTGTATATGGGCTGATTCTAAGAATCAGGCATATTTTGCAAGAGCGCGCAAAGCATTACAATCAAATGATTTGAACAATGTTGTTTACTATATGTATTGGGGAAAAGGACAAGTATATGCCGAATATAATGCAAATGGAGGCGGGCATGTTTCTTCTGGCTATGTGGATTCTGACCGTATCACAGCAACCTCAACAAGAACGGGTTATACTTTTGGCGGATGGTCGCTAAATAACTATACATTCTCATCTAATAATTATAAACTTAATCTTTCTTTGAACGCAGATTGGTGGATAAACAATTACAATCTTACTGTCTCTTCGGACAATCCTTCTGCTGGATCTGTATCTATTTCTGGAACATCGAACAAATCAAAGTCTGTCGTTTACAATAGTTCTGTTACTATTATCGCAAACGCAAATACTGGTTACAGATTTTCTGGCTGGTATGATGAAGATGGTGAACTTGAATCGGCCTCTATAAGATATACATTCAACATGCCTGCGTATTCTGTACACTATGTAGCAGAGTGGGTGAAAATCAGTTCTTAAAGCTAACCTATTCGAATCTAACTGTGGCATCTATCACTCTAGATGGTTTTTCAAAGGAATGATCTAATAACTGCTTTTTGACTGCAATGTTCTTATAAAGCCGTTTCTACGTTTAAAATTGTCATAGATACGCGTGGAGAGGTCCTTCTCGATAATCTCGTTGATACAGGTTATTCTCTTTTGTGCGTAACATTTAATTCGTTGCCACTAAGTCCTTACTTCTGATGTATACTCTTCATGGATGTAATCTTCTATGTTGCTTGGTTTGAGTTACTAACACGATAAACGACTGTTGCCTGTTTTTTTCTCTATGTTGAAGGCTAGCCTTCAACATAGATGATTATCTTATTGACTGGTCCTTTTTACACAACTTTATGTTGCAAGCATCGTTTCGTGGAAGATTGAAAATATAAGGGGGATTGAAAATGAAATGTAAGAAGTGTGGCAAAGAATTTCTCGGTCTGTTCTCTGATAGATGTCCATATTGCGGATTTGATAATTCTGCTTCTTTTGGAGAGGCGCAATCGTCTCTTCCAAAGAAAAACGAAAAGAAGAAAAAGAAGTATGATCCATATGATTGGGATGATCCGAATAATTGTTCTGACAGAGAATATATGGATAATGATGATTATGATGACTTTGATAATTGAGATTCATACATTTCTGAGTTGTAGAACTATATAGAGTGTCTCCTTGGTCATCTGTATCTTTTCCATAGAGAAATGATTCTGAACAACATAATTGTTTTCCTCTATTTGTTTCGAAAATCTGGATTACGAACACTATAAGGGAATCGGTAGCCTTGGACTAGTATGGAAAATTTGTGTAAACTTTCATAGTGATTGCAAAGATAACAGGATGTAATGAAAACAATGGCAGGATGGATGATGGTTGCCATGGCAACCATCATCGGCGGCTTTGACCGGTCCTGCTTTTTTGCTATGATATTCGTAATCGCCGGCAGGCCAAGGAAGGAGGACAGAGACATGTCTGCCAGAAAAAGAAAAAGACTAAACAGTGACGACAGAGCGAACCTGGTCGGTTACCTTGCGATGGGACTGACCGTGCCGGAAATAGCCGAGAGGATGACGTGGAGCCCGTCGACGATATACAGGGAGATAGCCAGATGCCCTCAGACGAAGGAGGGCGAAAATGACAGGAAGTGTGGCTTAAGGCCGGGCAAATACTATGTCTGCAACCAATGCCCGAAACGCACATCATGCAAGTCCGACAAAGTCTACTACAACTCCAAGACCGCCGACAGCGACGCCGAAAGCAGGAAGAGGGACAGCCATGCCGGCCCCAGGGTCAGCCTGTCCGTCCTCAGCGCCATCGACAGGATCGTGGCGGACGGGACCGCCAAGGGCCAGAGCCTCGAGTACATCCATCACTTCAATGAGGAACTGCACTGCGTCAGCTGCATCACGATAAGGAGATGGGTCTCGAACGGATATCTCACTACGAAGAGGGCACAGCTCAGAAGAGCCAGGAGATATTCGAAGAAATACGCATACCACAGGCCAAAGGACGGGACCCCTGACGTTCTGAAGGCAGGAAGGACATACTCCGACTT
>CAVJZP010000068.1:0-5283 GCA_963654365.1 Oscillospiraceae bacterium | reverse complement strand
TAAGTCTACCTTTCTAGAGAACGCTTTAATTTTGGACAAAACGCTCGTTTTTGTTTGACTTCTCGCCGTTTTTGAGCTCATTTTTCTCAATATTGAGAGTTTTTTGAGTTCTTCAGTTTAGTATTCTGTACAGACTGCATAGATATAGCCTTCTGTCTTTTTCTCTGTTATTACCCAGGTTTTTTTATCGATATTCTGCATTAAGAGGATAGTATCTCCTTTAGGGATTGTGCTGAAACGTGTCATATCATCATTGATTCCAGTTCCGATTGCCTTCAGGAAGCTTTCTTTGGCAACCCAGATCCGATAAAATGCTTCTCTCTTATCTATGGATTTCTCAATATAGGCTTGCTCTTCTTTAGAAAAACAGCGTGAAATCACTTCCGTAACAGGATCTTTTATCTCTTCTATATCACAGCCTACCTCTTTGTCAGAGATGGCACAGATTGCCTTTTTCCCTGAGTGGGATAAATTGAAATGAACTTCAGGATAGTCTTTTAGGTAGGGCTTATGGAACTCATTCTGTTCGATTATGACATCCTTTTCTCTTAGTCTGTATTCCTTTAATGCTCTATCGAGTGCGATACCAGCAGCAAAGGAAAGATTTCTGTCCTTGGAAAAAGCGTATTTCATCGCTTTTTCCTTTCTATAGAAAGAAAGCTCCTCTATCTGTTTTTTGCTGATGGAATCGGAATCGATGCAATATATCTTTGTCATGCTATTTTCTTTCTATGACTATTATAAGTCATAACCAACAGGAAATGATTCCTCTCTTTTTCATAGCAGAAACTGATATGAGAAATTATCGCGTAGGATATTCAATGAATCGTGCATTCGGTTATAATATTAGAAACTTTAAAGGAGGGCATATGGCTTATTTTATACAACAAGAAAAAGACAATATCGTTGTATCAAAAGAAATAGTGACACTATTTCAAGTGACGAGCTTTAAGATTCGTTCATTGAATGACAATGAGATCAGGTCTTACACCTTTTCCGATGTTGGAAAAGATTTCTACGTTCAGGATGGACTGAGTGCATCTGGATTCTTTGAATTGCAGATTCGGCTTTTTGATCACGATATCCCGATAGAGAGAGTCTATTTCGATGCGGATTATCCCAATATGACGAAAGTGACTGTTCCGAAAACGAAAAAACGTGTCATCACAAAACAGGAAGATATTGAAATGCGTATGAAATTAGAAAATGAATTTTATGAAAAAGTAAAGGAGAAGGTAGAACATGTACTCGGATAATATCGATTGTTTATTGAATGCAGAGAATATCAGAAAACTGAAAGAAGATGATATTGATAGATTATGTGAATTGATCTCCGTAGATAAACTTAGAAACTGTGTTGTAGAATATCATAAAGATCCAACCACAAAGAAAAAGAAATACGGAAAAGATGATAAGTCTTGGAAGAAAGTAAATAATGAAAAGCCAGACAGCGGATTCATTCTTCTTTTCTTCGAATACAAACTTCTCAAGGAAGACCCGATTGATGAATTGGTTTTAAAAGCATTGAATGAGAAGTTTCTCAAGACAATATTAGGAAAGAATGATTATAAGAATCCGAGCATTGAGAAAATCGTTTCTGCTATCGATAGCAATGAAAATTACACAGAGTATGACAAATGCCTTCTGAAGAAAGTTATCAGCGAGGAAGTCTCCGACGAAGATTTCGAAAAGGCAAAGAGCGATAATCCTAAGCCGGGCAAAAAAGGTGTCACCCTTAATGTCGTTACGAAGAAGGCAGTGATTCTGGATGAACTTAGTGATGAGGATAAAATAAAGGAACTTCAGAAGAAAGTCGATGAATTGAATGGACAGGTCAATAATTTAAAGACGACAAACAAAGACCTTCAAAACCAGCTCGATAAGGAAAAAGGAAATACGGAACAGCTGAGGAAAGAGGCAAAGGAAAAAGAGAAAGACTACAACAAATGCAGGAAAGATTATGAGGAACTTAAGAAGAAACTCGATCTAGTCATGAATAAAGAGAAGGTCCACATCGATTATGAAAACGGTGATTTTGACAAAGCGAATCTCATGAACCTTCAGAAAGCGATCGAGGATGGATTCAAAGCCAAGGATTACAAGGCCTTGCAGAAGATCATGGTCAAGACCTATGTCATCTTAGGTGTCTTTGACGGAGGAAAGAAGAAATGAGCATCAGTGAAATCATGAGCTTTCTCGATGACACCTCCAGGCAGGATGTCTTGGTTCGCTTTTATAGGACAGAACCGGTTCAGAAATTGAATGGGGAATATTATCTTCAGTGCTATTTACTGCCGGTATCGGATGAATCCGATGCATTGAACGAACTCTCCGTCTTCTGGGATAAATCCTTTGTGGACGGTCATTTCTGCTATGCGGCCACCGGAGAATCTATTCTGAAGCACTGCGATGAATATTTCTCCTATGATAGGGATGAAGCGAAGACTTTGCAGAATGCACAGGAATTAGCGGTCACCCTAGAGAAGGCTCTGAAGGATAAAATCCTTCGCATCAGCCCTTATTTCATTTTGGATAAGAATTCAAAGAACTTTTTCTACCGCAATCCGAACTTCAATAAACAGATTGAAATTATTCCTGCCGAATATGAATGTGAATCCTTCTTTAAGATTCCGGTTCTCAATGAAAAGAACTATGAGCTTCTCAAAGAGCATAAGATCATCTCGTTGCTCAACTGGAACTTCGCTACATTCGGTGTGCCGAATTTCCTCATCTACAAGAATCATCTTATCGCTTTGAAGCTGACAACGACAAAAGTCAGTCAATATAACTGCTCTTGGAAGGAAGGGGATGACTATCTCGAACTGGAATTCGATTATGAGACTTTCAAAGCACACTCTCTTTACATCCTAAACGAAGAGAACAGCTATGCCTTCTTAGAAAAGACAATGCTGACTTTCATGAAGAAAGTAGAGTTGGAAAAGAAAGCGGATGAGATAGAAGAGAGATCGGAGATGGAGCCTCTGAAACCAGATGAGACAAAAGAAGCGCTGAGCCAGTTTGAAAACTATCTCAAGGCAAAAAAACTCTACTACTATGAAGAGGATATTCAGAACTTCCACGCCTGTCTGAAAAGCAGGATCCTTACAATCTTAGCCGGCATGTCCGGAACAGGTAAGACCCGTCTTCCTTTGGAATATGCACAGTTTTTCAATATGAAGGAAGAGAATCATACCCTTCTTTTCTTGTCCGTGTCCCCGAGCTACAATGAGCCATCCGATATCTTAGGATTCTACAATCCTAGCGATAACACGTATGTGCCAAGTGAGACCGGTCTTGTGACTTTCTTACATCATGCGTACAAAAATCCAAAAGAGATGCATATGGTGATCTTCGATGAGATGAATCTCTCTCAGATCGAATATTATTTTGCTCCCTTCTTGTCTGTCATGGAAAAGGATAATGATCACCGCTATATCACTCTCTACGATGAGAACCTAGAATGCAAGAACAAAGATAGCTATCCGTCTAAGATAAAGATTTTTGATAATCTCCTCTTTGTCGGAACAATCAATCTGGATGAGACAACGAAAGATTTATCCGATAGACTATTAGACCGTTCCTTCATTCTCTCTTTGAAGAAGACAACATTTGACCGCTTCAACGCCGTCATGCTCTCTTCGGAAGAAGGAGAGGTGAAACCTTATAATGGAGACTATCGACGTCTGATGGGAGAGGTGAGTTCCTCTTTCTGCTTCAATGATTCCATCACGGCTGAAATGCGAGAATTCTTCGATTCCTTTGATCAGATTCTTTCTAAGAATGATCCTCAGAGGGGCATCTCCTTCAGAACGGTCAAGAATATCGCGCTCTATCTGAAAAACTCCAAAATCGATGAGAACGATACTTCCTCTGACTTCATCTTTGATTACGCCTTAAGGCAGACCGCAATGAGAAAGATAAGAGGCACTTATGAGAGTGTCATCGACTTAGTTGGCACCATCAATGAGAAGGGAGAGATAGAGAACTCCTCTATCTATAATCTTTTTGAGCAGTATAAGAGTGTCTCTTCCTTTGAGTCCTGTAAGCAGACACTGAAGAACAAGGCTTTGGAACTGAAGAAATATGGATACTGCAGATAAGCTTGTCTATATCATCAACAAAGAGAATCCTAAGACTATTGACCTAAGCAGAAAAAGTGAGGGTATCCTTTTCTCTTTTGAGGAGACAGGTTTCCTTTTCCTTAGAAGCGAATGTGAAACAGGGAGTAGGATTTCAGTAGAATGCAACGGTTACTTCCTTCCCGATAAAGGGAAAACAGAGACAGATGGACTGTTTGAAATCGAGAATCATGTTGATTACCAATTTTCGGGTGGAGATCTCTACTATCTTCCTGGACAGTATCGTATCCTTTATTGCACTTCAAAAGGCACAAAGGAATTCTTTTTCACTGTCCGAAGGAAAAAGGAACTGACGGAAGACGGATACAATAACATCATTCAGCGGATAGAAAATCTCCTTCACGGACTTGTATTTGACCTGAAAAGAAAAGGAAACAGCCAGAGTGTGACAGAATCCCTGTTCGCTCTTCAGGATACTTTAGAGAAGAATTACATCTCTTTCCGGAATGAGCTCTCTTATCTCCTTCTTCATCTCGACAGTGACCTGAAGAACAGCTATGTCCGTTCTGATTCTATCGGTAAGATGGACTACAAGTCTGTAAGGATGAATCTGACGCATCCCTCCTATCGGAATAAGCCGATATCCAAGAAGAAGGATGTGACTTACGATATTATAGAGAATCAGAACATCAAGAAAGAAATTCAGGATATGAAGAATCAGCTCCTTCTCATTCTGATATCAATAAAGGTGAAAAGGAATGCAATCCTCATTGAAACATCTGTAGAAGAAGAGACTTCCAACTCCAAGAAGATGGTCAAAGAGAAGATGAGACAGGATAAAACAGAAGCGGACAGCTTTTTGAAAAAGACAGAAGAAATCTGTCAGAAATATTTTTCCTTATGCGGTCAGTTTCTGAATCATCCTATCATGAGACAGGTCAAGGATATCCCGATGAGGAAGGGATATTCAAGAAGAGAGGCAGAACTGAAGAAGAGAATCGATGAACTGTTGGATTCCTCGAAGACTGCCTACCAGTACAAGTCCTCACAGCAGGTCTTCGAATATTATGGATTCTACTTCATTCATTCTGCACTGATGGAGTCAGGATATCATCTTCTCAGCGAACTGGATTTCACCTCTTTCCGAGAAAACGATACCTGTATCTATTATGAGTCAGAGGATAAAGTGGCCACAGTCTATTAT
>CAVJZP010000067.1:0-6802 GCA_963654365.1 Oscillospiraceae bacterium | reverse complement strand
GTCGATCGGCTTTCCAAATTAGAATCTGTGTGGATGTGTGGATAAAAGTTTAGGACGTATATTCTTCCTCTGATTGAAGGGGGGATTTTATCCTATACGATACCAGACAAACCAAAAAGCAAAAACCAAAAGATTTATACGAAAGACATAGAAAATTATTGATGGAAAGATAGAAGAAAGCAAAAGGCAAAATGAATCTTAGGTAGCTTCATCTTGCAAAAATGGTAGTTTTGATGAGTTGTGATATTGCAAAAATGGTAATCTATGAAACATTTTTACTGTTATTCATCAATTGTTCATAGCATATACCATGAAGATTAACTACTGATTCGCCTTTTAGTAATTTCGGTATACTAATAGAGGTTATAAACATCGTTTCTCATTTTTACTTTTGGCGTTGCAAACTGGAGATTTTTCATATGAAAAGGCTGATTTTACAATGGATTCGGAATGAATCCTATGCACAATCAGCCATATCTCTGATGATGGAAATTAATCAGTTCCAGTCGTTTCAGAAGTCGAGCTGAATCAGTTTCTTGACGACTTCGATGGCAGCTTCGGAGATATCATCCAAGGTTCCTGTGAATTCACCTTTGAGATAGTTGAGATAGGTGGCTGCAACACCGTTGGAGATGATCTCAGCTGTCATCAATACGGTCTTCTGCTTATCATCTGTGACAGTCTTGGAAAGCTCATCGACGAGGAAGTTACGATAGGACTGCAATAACTTGTTGTGGAAGTCATCATAGATGTTGATCGGAATGTATTTGACGATATAACGGAATCCTTCATCGTTGTTTCTCAAGAACTCAGTCAGCTGAGCGAAGAAGAAGTAGCATCTCTGTTCAAAGTTGAGATCCTTGTTCTTGCATAATGCCTCATCGAAATTGCGGATGAGTCTATCCTCGACATCCTCGATGACATCTTCGATGGATTTATAGTGATTGTAGAATGTTCCACGATTGACGTTGGCTTTGTTTACGATATCACTGATCGTGATGCTCTGTAAGCCTTTGTTTTCATGAAGCAGATCGAAGACGGCTTCCTGTATCTTCTCCTTTGATCGGATAGAGTTTTTGTATTCTTTTCTCTCGGTCATAAATTACCCCTTTCTAACTTCATTACTATAAATATATAGGTATGTTCAAAATTTTTCAAGTGAATTTGAGAGAAAAGATACAAAAATATTATTTTGTTTCTTATCGTAATTTAGGGATTATTTCGATATAAAATTGTTGATTAATCAATAATTTTTTGAAATGACACATTTGAAATGTCTAAAATTAATGGACTGCGATCAAAAGTATTTAAACCATAATTGATGGAATTTGTTGAAAGCCTTGTTTTTTTATAGAAAAAAGATGCTTTTCTTATATTCTGGCTATACCTAGAATACAAGAAAAGACATCGGTTTCTGTTTATGACAAATATGTTAAGAGCGGTTTGTGATCTTGATGAGATGGAATGGAGTGGATTCGAGGCATCTGGTAATCTCATTGGCGACATCCTTGGTATCACCTTTCATTCCTCTTTTGATCCATTCATCGATGAATCCGAAGATAGCAGAAGCTTTTGCTGCTTTTAAGTAAGCAGTATGGTCTTCTGTCTCCTTCTTTGGTCCGCACCAGTTATAGATATGCTCATAGAAGAGATGGGAAAGATTATTCTTATACAGGACTTCAAATTGATCCTGATATTCTTTTAGGTGATCCAATAGATGAATCAAAAATTCACTTCCGCTTTCTTCTTTATGTGCGTTATGGAACTTCTCTGTCTCTTCATTCATATAGTTGTTGAGGACATCTTCTTTGCTTTTGAAATTTCTGTAATACGAAATACGGGATACTCCAGCTTTCTTGGCAATATCCTGAATGCGTATTTCCGAGAATTCCTTTTCCTTCATCAATTCTAACAATGCCAAAAAGATACTCTCTTTTATATATGGCGCTGAACTCTTATTCTTTTTCACGTTATTCAAAGCAGTTTCACCTGTCCGAATATTATACTCTTTTTTTGAATGAACGTTTTCGATGATTTTAAAGATGAAATGGAGACTGAAATAAAAGGAGAGGCGGCCTTCAATGATGGCAGCATCCGCATGGTGTGCGGATAAAGTCCAATAAGGAATCTACATAATCCTTGTTGATGAAATAGGTATTGCCTTCTTTTCTGATGAGATTTCCATCCTCCATCATCTTCAAAGAGGCATCTAATTCCTCTTTGTCATCTGTGATGATAGAAAGAAGATCTTCATAGGAAAGACTATCATTCACATAGAGGAACTTTGCGATTTTGACTCTGTCTGGATTGGATAGGATCTGAAATCCTTCGCTGGCTTCATTTTTATGCATCGTTCTATTTCTCCTTGTTTTCATTATAGCTGATTTTGAATAGTTATTCATTTGTTATGCTCTATAGAAGAATGATAGAGATATATGTATTTGATGAAGTTAGATTAGGTTGCTAATTGGAATAGATTTCGTTATCTAGGACTGAAATGAAAATCAAGGAAACCATTTCGGTTTCCTTGATGATCCGTCACAGAAGCTTCTGTGCTTGGATGGATACTTTCTTCATTCTGGCCTTGAGGTTATCGTTATGAGACATGACTTCACTCTTCTGCTTTGCTTTGATGACAGTATAGATGATTCCGGGGATGAGAAAGCAGAGATAGAGGATGACAGTGACTCCTTCATCCATGGGCTTATAGGTCATAAGGGAATTCTTATAGGTTCTGTATTCTCTTTCGAGTTTGACTAACTCATCATAATGCTCTCTGTCTTTGTCTCTTGCCATCAGGTAGTTCAGACGATAACGCCCATGTCCTTTGGACTCCTTATAGACATCCTTGATGGTCCATCCAAACTGCATCATATGAGTGTGTTCTTCTTCCGTCATCTTCTTTGTTTCTAGATTCATAATCAGTTTATCTTTGTCACTTTCTTTGCTGAGATATCATATTCGTAGAAATGGGCGTCTCCATAAGGCATCTTTGTCAGATACATATAGTTCAGGAAGTAGATCTTATCGGAAAGATAGGATAAAGCAGAGCAGTAGTAGGTAGAATCACACAATAAGAGGGTGGTGATATCGGTATCCGTTACCGTATTGTTTTTGTTTACCTTGTAGAGACCGGCATTATCCGTAGACGTCTGAGGATAGGAGTAATAGTAGATATCATCATTGATGATGACCATCTCTTTCGGTGCGCATTTGGAATCGACTAATCTCGTCCCCTCTTCCAAGGAGGTCATAGAACTTCTGGCGATGAAGTTTTTGACAGTGCCTTGGTAGATATAGTAGATGGTATCTCCTTCAAAGATGAACTGCCTTACGTTTTCAATTTTATTGGTCTTAGGAAGGTCATTGGCTTTCAAATCCTCAGAATCGGATTGGATGTCACTTAGATTGTAGTACTGGATATCTCCGTTATCCTGTAACGTCGTGCAGTTGATGAAGTAGAGCTTCTCATCCTTGATGGCAAAGTTCTTGGCTCCGTTGACTTCCGAGAACTTGACGTAGTCACTGCCATCTAACTTCATACGGAAGATGCCACCGCTAGTTCCCAAGAAGTTATAGTGAGTTCCATAGAGATAGGTTCCATCGGAGATGATGTTTCTTGTGTCATTGGTGGATAATCTTGTTGCTTCTCCTCCGTTTTTCAGATTGACATAGTAGAGATCGTTATTGGTGAGTGTCGTAACCTGGTTGAAGTAGAGAATATCACCGATGATAGAGAAATCCATGACCTTGTCATTCGTAAGCTGAGTCAATGATTTGCTTTTTGGATCATAGCAGTTGAGTGTCTTATCCCGGTACATATCGAGATAGTAGATGCGGTTATTGTAGGTAAGGGATTTCCCGCCGAGATTCAATGGGACATCCTCTACAGGCTTGAAGTCAGACATCAGGTCAGCTGTTCCTTTTGTGCTGATTGTATAGGTGTTCAGATGGAGTGTATTGCTATCGATGTAGATGATGGAATCGGAATCGATAACATCAAAGGCATTGATACGGCTAGAGGAGAAGATCTGTGTTGTATTATCATTCTTGACATTGATCTTCCAGATACCTTTTCTCGCCTCATCGATATATCCGTATAAGTCTGTGTAGTTGTAGTAGAGATATCCGTTCTGAAGAGTGAGATTCTCACCGGCGGCATCCGTCATTTTCTCTGCTTCTGTACTAGAAGAGGAGAGAGATAACTTACCGATATAGTCATTCACTGCTTCGTTTACAGTGCAGTAGAGGTAATCGGAAGAGAGGATGTATTCGTGAACCTTCTGATTCAAGACAAGGGTTGTCGTTTTGCTGGTGAGATCCATCTTGAAGATATGACTGTCTTCACTCTTGTTTTCAAAGTAGAGGTAGTTTCCGTTCAACGTGAGCTTATCACTCTTTCCGGCAAAGACTTTCTCGACTGTCGGCTCTTTCTCTTCGCTAGTATCATAAGTTGTGACCTTATAGATGCCAGAGTCACTTTCGGACAGAGCATTCTTGCTGTAATAGTAGATATGATCGCTGTATTTGACAAAGTCTGTGATGGTGCTATCGCTATAGAGGGTATTCTTCGTTGTTCCGGTTATCTCTTTTGCGCTGCTAGTGAAAAGAGAATTCGTAACCGATAAGACAGAGGAAGAGAGTTCTTTCAGTTTCTTTGGAGTAGAGCTTTCTATCTTCTTCATCGTGCTATCCGTATAGGAATAGAGATAGTAATGATCTAATCCATTCACGAAGTAGGTCGTATCTCCGACATGGACAACAGGAGTATCCTTACGGGTGGCATTGATAGATAGTGTTGCATTTAAAGTCACGTCCTTATAGTTCTTGTTGTGCAAGGATATGGTGTAATAATACTTTCCTACCTGGATAGCACTCGTTACAGTGTTTCCGTTTTCATCTTTTACTGTCTTTGTCGTTGTGGTTCCTTCCGGAAGGAAACCGACTAACTGAACATCATTGATATGATCACTTCCGTCATAGGTGACGGATTTACTCTCCATGCTGATGGAACTGTATTCGATAGGAAGGATAGTAAGAGTGGCACTGACTTCATAATCCTCATATCCATTCTTGACTAGCTTTGCTGTTGCTATATAGGTGCCGACATCGATATAGGATTCTCTTCCTGTATAGGTGACAGTTGTCCCTTCTGGGTATCCTGTCACTTCCTCTAACTGATGTCCTTTTCCATCGAATAGGACACTCATAGAAGAGAAGGTGATGGATTCAAACTTCTTTTTCTGCACTGTCTCTTTGCTGGATTCTGATGCTTTTGTCGTACCGGATTCTGTAGGAGTAGGAACTGTAGTACTCTCTGTCTTTCCACAGGAGGTGAAGAGAAGGACGGTGAATAGTAACGAAATATGTTTCTTGTAATTCATGCTGTTTCCTTTCTATATTGAATTTTTGATCACAATCGGAATGAAGGAGACAATGGCAAGGATAGAGGCTAAAAACAGAGCAAAGCCGACAATAGCGATAGATGCTAAGAATCCTAATATGGCAAAGAGTATCTTCATACCGATAAGCCAGGCTATGCCATCTAAGCTCCAGGAGAAGATAAGACCAGGAAAATGAATGGATTTTGTAGCGATAGTGAGGAAGATCTCACTGATATAGGTATCAGAGAAGATGCAGTAGATATCTGCTAATACGATATAGGCAATCAGTATCGGACCTATGACAATCCATGGTATCGGTATATATTGTCTATATACAATAAAACAGACAAGAGAGATGATGAAACTAGCAGCGGCTACCACAATAGACCAGATGAATACTTTATGGTCATCTCTTTTCATGAAATGAGATTGTTTTTGCTTGGATTGTGGCTTAAGTATCTTTCCTTCTGACTTCAGAAGCGGATGTTCCTCTTCTTTCTTTTCTTCTTTATTTGGTTCAATGGCAGTAGTCTCAACGATAGGAGCAGGTATGATTTCTTCTTTCTTCTCCTCTTCCTTTGGAATCTCTTCTTCTTTTGGTTGAATCTTCTCTTCTTCGTCTTCCTGATTGAACAGATATTCGATGGAGCATCCTAAGACATTGGAGAGTCTTCGGATGCTTTCTATATCTGGTTCATTGGTGTCACTCTCCCACTTGCTGATGGTCTGGAAAGTGACATTCATCTTTTCGGCGAGTTCTTTCTGTGTAAGATTTGCTTTGGTTCTGAGGTGTTTGATTTTCTGTCCGAATGTCATGTGTGTTTCTCCTTCTTGTCTAGTTTCCGAAATTTGTACAGATTAGTAAATAACCGAAAAGAAGAAAACATTCTACAAAAAGGAGAATCGATGAAAATTTGCTTGTTTTTCAAATAAATGCATAGAAATATCTTAATTTTGCTGCTTGATAGACATGGATATTATAGATGGATTTGGAATTGAAAATCAATGGATTCTATGGGTATATAGAGAAGAAGTGTTCAAAATTGATTTAACATTGAACATGTGATTATGATTGAAACATGAAGCAGAATAGGTTAGAGGTGTTCAAAAGTCAGATGCAGATAGCTAGATTCAAAAGATGGAAGTTAAAATGAGTTTTGTAGACTTACTATCGTTAGGAATGTCTACACATTTTCATGATAGAGCACTGGAATCATTCCTTTATCCAGTGTGAAAAAAAGATAGTCTGAATTATGTCTATTCTATCACTCACAACTCACAAAATCTGATAGTTTTATCTGCTGTTTTTGTTCTATTTTGGATAGTCAGAAATGATAGTTTTGGCTATATTTTCCGAAAAATATAGTGTATAAACGGAATCTTTATTGACTTTTATTTAGTTATATATATATATATAT
>CAVJZP010000066.1:0-7035 GCA_963654365.1 Oscillospiraceae bacterium | reverse complement strand
GGAAAAACAGCTACAAGACTATTCGAAACTATCCACCAAGTGCACCATTAGTCGGTTAAAAATTCCTCTTTCTTCTTTAAATTTCGGATCCTTCAATCCTGCCTTTCTCATTTCAGCATAGATAGTAGGAATTCCAGAATATCTGTTTTCCGTTACATCCAAAATCTCCATTGCGGATGCAATGAAAGGATTACGAATGTCAGAATGAACCTTGCCTAATTCATTCAAGGTCAGCCTTCCGTATAACCCGCCAGGATTTGTGATTTCAATCCTGTCATCATATATTGTCAGTCTTATCGGGTCATTCTCAGTGTGAATGCTATAGTCTCTATGAATCAAAGCATTCAGAACGATTTCTCTGATTGCTTTGATTGGATATTCTGATATATCAGCCCTGTTACCATTCTGATCAATTCTTGTTGCTTTCTTTGTATTATTTACAACAAAGGCAATTGCTTGATTAAGCATATCCGGAATCGTTCCATCTAACCTCTTGTTGTCTAGGAATCTTACACCATTTAAAACCTCCACTCCATATTCTTTTCCAGCACAACGGATGGCTACAATATCAAGGTTTGGAGAAAAACACTGTGGATACTTTCCAAAATTAAGCACGCCACATAAAGTCGGTCTACCATTCTTATCCAGAATGCCATTCATTTTCAGAATCGTATCCTTATCTACATTAGCCAAACTCGGTTTCACGCTGATTATTTTACTTGCAAATGTATTGATCAGAATATCATTTAAAAAGTCAGAATCAATTCTGTCTTTTCCCCTCAATTCATCCTCAGCCTTATATTTAAACGCATCAAAACTATAGATTTCGTATTCCGTCATGGGAAGATCAGCATCACCTACCCTTATATAGGAGCCCTTCATTTTTCCTTTTCCCGAATAGTAGCACGGTTTACTAAAGGCATCTAGTTCTGGTATTTCAGCAGAAGCAACTATTTTCCCTTGATATTTAGCAAATGTGATTGCAGGTCGAATATTTGGTTCCATCATCCTTGTCTGTTCTGTAATCTTCTTTTGAAAATCATCATGATTAGAAATGCCACATACCTCATATCCATGTTTCTCATCAACCCCAAAGATAATGATTCCGCCAGAGGTATTGGAGAAGCTAGAAAATGTATCATATAGATTTTCTGGGACTCCATTTTTCGCTTTCTTGAATTCGATGTTATCTGTCTCAGTCTTCAATGATATAGTCCTGTCAATCAATTCAATTAATTCTTCCTCTGTCATATTCTATGCCTCACCTATTATCATTATGGAGATTTCTGTTATTTTTCAACAATTCACGAAAACAAGTTGGCGTTTTACGAAAATAAATCTATATTTTACGAAAATAGATTTCATTTTAGGAAAATGTGTCGTTTCACTATTTTCCTAAAATACGAGTCAAAGCCTCCTTCATCTTTTCTGCTATAAGTCGATATCCGGCTTTTGTCGGATGAATATCATCCGCCATATAAAGATCTTTATCCTGAGCAATCTGTTCATTGAACGCTTTATCTTTTTATTCTAAACTTTTATCCACACATCTATACAAATTGAAAATTTCATAGTTGAAGATTGGTGAAAACGCCAATAATCTTCGACTTTTTTATGATTGTTTTCGTTGAAGCAAGCAGTGGAATTATGTATAGCAACTGTGTGGATAAGAGTTTAGGTTTGATTATACTATTTACAAATATACTATTAAATGATATAGTTAATAGTATAAAAATAAAACATGAGCAACTCATTAAAAGCATTGAATCTAGCCAAAGAGAATAACGGTATCATCACTTGCAAGATGGCAAATAAGAATGGTATCTCAAACTCAATCCTTGCATACCTTGTAAAGAAAGGTCAGCTCGAACTGTCTGATGTCGGCATCTATGTTTTAACTGGAACATTAGATGATCCGTATTTCAATTTCCAAAACAGGTTCAATAATTCAGTGTTCTCCCATCTTACCGCATTAGATTTGCTTGACCTTACTGATATCAATCCAAATACAATCTCGGCCACATTTCCACAAGGATATAACTATCCAGTATTAAGAAAATCCGATTACGACTTGCATTTTGTCAAAAAAGAAATCCTTCCCTTAGGAGTAATCGAAACAAAAACGATTTTCGGAAACACAGTCCGTTGCTACAATATGGAGCGAACATTATGTGACATCGTATCCGTTAAAGCGATGACAGATATCCGAGTCATCAATGATGCCTTCAGATTATATATTCAAAGGAAAGACAAAGATCTTAACAGGCTTGCTGAATATTCAAGGATCCGTAAGGTAGAAAAGCAAATAAGGAAATATATAGAGGTGCTTTTATGAACAATCCAATGCAACTTAAATCCAAAATCAAAAATCTATCAGGTAAGACAGGTTTGCCATCCAACGTTCTGATCAGACAATTTTTTTTGAAAATTTTCTTGAACGCATAGCCAAGTCTCAATACAAAGATATTTTCGATTAAAGGAAAACAGTAAGGCGACTCATTTTCCTAAAATATGAATCAAAGCCTCCTTCATCTTTTCAGCTATAAGTCGATATCCGGCTTTTGTCGGATGAATATCATCCGCCATATAAAGATCTTTGTCCTGAGCAATCCGTTCATTGAACGCTTTATCGTTATATAAATCTAGGATAGTTATCTCTTTTCTCTTTGCTATCTCATACAAGGCAGAAACCATATTCTGATAGTTCTCATTTTCATAATATGGATTCGTATAGAAGAGAATCGGACAATGATAATTGCATTCTATATAGGAGATGATAGTATTGATTGCACCACAGACAGTCTTGTCATCTATGTCATCGGCTTTACCTAATTCTTTATTCTTCGACGCATCATTCGTCGATAACTGAACGACAAAACAGTCAAAGGATAATCCTTTGTTGATCCGATATAATCGGCTCACATAGGAATCCTCATTCTCATTGACTAATGTTGTTCCGTTTTTTGCTTCTTTCTGATATCGGATCTTGCATTCCTTAGAAAGGAATTCAGGGAAAGAGACGTCCATAGAACCAAATCCCTTCGTGACAGAAGAGCCTAAGAAGCAGATCTGTTTTCCGGATAACAAAGAGGAATTATCCTCTTTTACAGTATCTACATCATATTCCTTTGCATTGCCTCTTTTCTCTTCAAACATGATTCGTTCTCCTTATCTTTCCTGAGCCATTATAGATATTATTGTGCATTCATGCAATGATTCAATGAGACTGTGTTTTATAATATTGGAAACGAGGTACTTTTATGGATATCGAAAAGACAATCAAGGAGATGACATTAGAAGAGAAAGCCACCATTCTATGCGGATATGAGAACATGGCAACCTATCCGATAGAAAGATTATCCATCCCCTCTCTTATCCTATCCGATGGGCCAAATGGATTGCGCATTGAAGCAAAAGGAGGAAATTCCTTAAACGGAATCTCCAATACCCTTCCTTCCACCTGTTTTCCATCTGGTGTCAATTTGGCATCCAGTTATGACACAGATCTAGTCCATCGTATCGGAAATGCTATTGGAGAAGAAGCTATCCACTATGGAGTAGATATCGTATTAGGACCAGCCATCAACATCAAACGCAATCCGCTCTGCGGAAGAAATTTCGAATACTTCTCTGAAGATCCCTATCTATCCGGTACAATGGCAACAAACTATGTAAACGGTGTACAGAAGAATGGTGTTGGATGCACTCTGAAGCACTTTGCCTGCAACAACAATGAGAAATACCGCTTTGTCGGTAACTCCATTGTAGATGAAAGAACACTCCATGAAATTTACCTCAAGCCATTTGAGATGGCAGTAAAGGTATCCCATCCTTATGCCGTCATGTCCGCTTATAACAAAGTCAACGGAATCCATTGCTCTGAAAACAGTTATCTTCTGAATGATATATTGAGAGACAACTGGGGATTTGATGGTGTCTGTATGACAGACTGGGGAGGAATTGTATCCAGAGATACCGGACTTATCGGTGGAACTGACCTAGAAATGCCAGGCCATGTCAAACATTCCATTCATCTTCTCATCGATAAAGTGAATAAGAAAGAGATCGATATCTCTCTTTTGGATCAGTCCGTCAGAAGAATATTGACTGCCATAGAAAAAACAAAGAAAGAGAAGAAAGAAGCCGACTATAGAAAACACTATGAGTTATCCGTTGAAGCCGTTGAGAACAGCGCAGTCTTATTGAAGAATGACAACCACCTTCTCCCCTTGAAAAAAGAGGAAAAGTATATTGTCATCGGAGACTTCTTCGACAAGATCCGATATCAGGGTTCCGGATCTGCTTTGCTCAATCCGTATTACCTCTATTCCCATCATGAAATCTTTGATGAGAACAAGATAGATTATGACTACTACCAGGGATTCAAAGAAGAAGAGACGGAAGTCAACGAGAGGATGGAAAACGAAGCGATAGAATCTGTTCAAACCAGAGATGAAACCATTCTCTTCTTTGGAGGTCTCAACGATTATGTAGAGTCAGAAGGATTTGACAGAGATAATCTCTCTATGCCTAAAAACCAGGTATCCCTGTTAGAGAAATTAGTCTCAATGAATAAGAAGGTCGTACTCATTCTTCATAACGGAAGTGTCATTGCAGAAGATGTCTTAGACTCCATCTCTTCTATCCTTGATCTTCTCCTTCCCGGAGAAGGAGGTGCACAAGGCTGTTATAACCTATTGTTCGGAAAGTGCTCTCCGAGTGGAAAGTTAGCTGAGACCTGGGTAAAGAGCTATGAAGACGTTCCCTTCGGAAACGAATTCACCTCTTCCATGAATGAGCTCTATAAAGAGTCCATCTTTGTCGGATATCGATACTATCTAGAGAAGAAAGATAGCATCCGTTATCCGTTCGGATACGGATTATCCTATTCCAGATTCGAATATTCTGACCTACATATCGACGAAAAAGAAAATGAGATTCTATTATCCTTCTCTATCGAGAATGCAGGAGAATATGATGCTAAGGAAGTCGCTGAAGTCTATGTCCATCACAATAGTAACTTGCTTACACCAAGAAAAGAGTTCAAAGGATTCACAAAGGTCTATCTGAATAAAGGAGAAAAGAAGAAGGTTGAAATATCTATTAAAAAAGAGGACCTGAAATTATACGATATCGAATCCAAATCATTCCGACTCGAAAAAGGAGAGTATACCTTTGAAGTCGGATCTTCCATTCTGGATATCCGTCTTTCCTCTTCCCTTTCCTTAGATGGAGACGAACTGAAGAATCCGTATAGCGAAATAGTAACAAGGCGATATCAGAATCCAGAAACACTTACCGATATCACAAAGGAAGAATACGAAGAACTGCTCGGCTATCCAATACCAGAAATCATCAAGACGAAGAGAATCACCTTTGAAACACCGATTGGAGATTACACTACCTTCTTTGGAAAACTCTTCCGAAAGACCGTCATAAAAGTCGGTATGCACGAATTCAGAAAAGCAGAGAAGATCAAAGACCCACTGCTTCGGGAACGCAAGAAAAAAGGAGCCTTATTCATCGTAAAGATGATGCCAAACAATAGTCTGAGAAGTCTTTGCTACTCCTCCTCGGGTGTCTTGAAATACCCTGTTGCAAGAGGACTCCTCTACATGTGCAATAACCGATTCTTCAGAGGACTTATTGAAATGTGCAAGAAGAATAAATAAGAAGGGGCTAGAAAGAAAAGCAAAAAACAACTCCTTTGAAACGTAACGTGTTGTCTTAATAGAAAACTGGCATGAAATTTCTAAAACAGCAATCCGATGTCTTAGTTATTGCAGAATATCTCCACTAAACATAAAACCATCCGCATCGATAATTAAGATATGATTCGTATACTACGAATAAACGGAGATACCCTATGAAAACAGCTAACGCAGTCAAAAGAGAAGAAAAAAGTCTAGCGTATCCAGTTCCAATGCGCCAAGCCGCACAACTGTAGCTGCTATTAGAGAATGAATAAAACTAATTTCTGATCCTAGTGTTTCTAAATATTCCAGCATAGAAGAACTGGAGCACGCATTAGACATATAAGATCATATATTTTTCTAGTTCTTGTCATTACGATGCAAGGCTCTAAGAAAAGGGATCATAATGAGGCCGAAGACCAAACTGACACCTGCACAGACACCACCTATCGTCAACAACGTTATAGAATCAGAATAAGCGGAAGACTTTCTTAATAGATCAATTCCTGCCTTTGTCAATTCTTCAAGATTATAGCTACTTCGGAACATATACTCTTTATAGCCACCGATTGCAAAGATAATAAATCCAACCAGGAAAAAGACACCGCTAAGAATATCAAACACGAATAAGACACTGGCTGTCGATGACTTCGGAGGCATCACGGTTGGAAGAGGATTGTTCTGATTCGTATTTTCTGTCTGCTGTTTTGGAGTATCGTTTTTCACTTCTTCCGATACGCGCTTACCGCACTTTGGACAATATGTGAAGT
Source organism: Oscillospiraceae bacterium (assembly GCA_963654365.1). Lineage (GTDB taxonomy): Bacteria > Bacillota_I > Bacilli_A > RFN20 > CAG-288 > Enterosoma. The sequence goes on along the minus strand of CAVJZP010000066.1, from coordinate 572 downwards.
CATCTCCAATCTCAGCGCCACAATGAGTACAGTATTTCATACATACCCTCCCTCTAAGTCTTGTCCGTTAAAATGATACCACGAATAAGAGGCATTGAACTCTACTATTCAGAAATCGTATTTTGCTTTTCCTAACGCAAAGGTGAGGTAATGAGGTATCGTGATGATATCCTCTGTTTCACTGACATTATAATCACCTATCTTGATCAGTTTCGTAGTTCCATAATGTTCCGGATGTTTCATTACAGTCTTACTCGACTTTGTGTTTCCAGTCGTAGCCTTTGCTTCGATCAAAGTCGGATAGCCGTTATAGGAGATGGCAAAATCGATTTTCAGACCGCTTGTCTTTGCAAAATAATATGGCTTAACACCTGCTTTCATCAGAGAATCAAAGACAATCGCTTCATAGATAGCGCCTTTCCCTAATCCAAGATTTCCTTTATTGATAGCAGATATCGTATCAAGGCCATACATTGCTGTCACAATGCCGATGTCTTCCGGAAACAGTTTGAATTGTGGTGAGGTCGCTTGATTCCCCTACGTGATTTTTCGTGAAAACCGGTCAAAAAAAG
>CAVJZP010000065.1:0-7360 GCA_963654365.1 Oscillospiraceae bacterium | reverse complement strand
AAAGTCTACTCTATTACGTATCATATCCGGTGAGCTCGAACCGACTAGTGGCAATGTCTCATTGGATCCAAGAGAGCGTATGTCGATTTTAAGACAGGACCACAACGCTTTTGATGAAGTCGAAGTCTTAAGGACCGTCCTTTTAGGTTACAAGAGACTTGTCGATGTCATGGATGAGAAGGATGCCCTCTATCAGAAAGCCGATTTTACCGATGCGGACGGCGAGAAAGCGGCACAGCTGGAAACCGAGTTTGCTGAAATGGATGGCTGGAACGCCGAGACCAATGCTCAGGAACTCCTCCAGTCCTTAGGAATCGGAGAAGAATATTACTATCTCAAGATGAAAGATCTCGACGCAAGGATGAAGGTCAAAGTCCTTCTAGCACAGGCACTATTCGGAAATCCGGATATCCTTATCCTCGATGAGCCGACAAACAACCTCGATGCACATACTTGCAATTGGTTAGAAGAATATCTTATCAATTTCCCTAATACAATACTTATCGTCTCCCATGACAGATACTTCCTTAACCGTGTCTGTACTCGTATTCTTGATGTCGATTACAAGGAGATTAACCAGTTTGTCGGAAACTATGACTTCTGGTATTCCTCCAGCCAATTGATTCAGGCTCAGATGAAGGATCAGAACAAGAAAAAAGAAGAGAAGATCAAGGAACTGAAGGACTTCATCGCACGCTTCTCTGCCAATGCGAGCAAATCCCGTCAGGCGACCAGCAGAAAGAAAGCGTTGGATAAAATCGTCTTGGATGATATCAAGCCCTCTTCGAGAAAGTATCCGTTCATCGATTTCCGTTCGGAATTCCAGCTTGGAAATGACGTTCTCTTTGTCGAACATCTTTCTAAAGAAGGTTACTTCAAAGATCTGAACTTTGTATTGAAGAATACGGATAAGGTCGCTTTCCTGGCTGACAATTCCTTAGCGATAACAAAACTGTTCGATATTCTTGATGGAAGAGACAAAGAGTTCGATGGAACATTCAAATACGGAATCACGATTCATGAGCAGTACATTCCGTCTGCATTGACAGAGTTCGACAATGTCGAGACAAATCTTGTCAATTACCTGAGACCCTATTCGAAAGAGAATCTCGATTCCTATATCCGCGGATATTTAGGAAGAATGCTCTTCTCAGGGGAAGAGGCTTTGAAACAGGTGAAAGTTCTCTCTGGAGGAGAGAAAGTCCGACTTCGTTTTGCGAGGATCATGCTTGCTCCTGGCAACTTGATTATGCTCGATGATCCGACTAACCATCTCGACTTGGAATCCATTGAATCTCTTAACCGTGCCATGCAGGAGACAAAGAGTGTCCTTCTCTTCACCTCTCATGACAGACAGCTTTTAAACTCGATTGCTAATCGTATCATCTATCTGAGAGCAGATGGCAGCTATGTCGATAAATACATCACCTATGATGAGTTTGAAGAGTTAGAGGAACAGAATAAGATCTAATTCCTATCGAACCGAAAAGAGTCCTGACGATGAACGGCAGGACTCTTTTTAGACTGCATTATTTCTTGTTCTTTTTGTTCTTCTTTTCTGCGCGTCTTTGCTGTCTGTTAGGTTTGACTCCGTTGGTTCCTAAGTCATATCTGTCGCTAGGTAAAACGGCCGCCTTTGAACGTGCGATATCGTAGGATTTATGGAATTCTTCCAAAGAGGCATTTGGATTCTCTTTCTTCAGATGAATCCATTCCAAAGCCATAGAGGTATCCCAGAAATTCAATTCCAAAGCATCTTTCGCTTCTTTCTTTGTACAGGATTCTCCTGCCATGGAACGCAATAGTTTCAGTCTTCCTCTCTGATCGCTATTTAACATGTTGTTTGCCTCCGATATTGTCTTTCAATTATTATAGCATGGATTAGATTTCCCTTCATGAAAATCAGTATATAGGCTGTATCTTTGTCTAATTGTATAGGGTGATCATAAGCTATCTGAATATGTCTATTGTAGAATGTATACAGAGTGATTACCTTTAAAAAAATATGTAGGGTAACTTTATGTCTCTCAAGAAAAATATAAAAGACACTCTATATTGATGTTATTGAAATGTCCGCTATTGGAATAGATGTTTGGCAAGCTGATTGGATTAATTGTGACATCCATAAATGAAACTAGGTGTGATATGCTTCTTTGTTCTCAAAAGGATACGGCTTTGATAGTCTTTTCTATCCGTCTGAATTATAATCATATATATAGAAAATTCAGGACGATATTTATGCGTTGGAAGAAAGAAGGAGAGTTCAAGAATCATGAAAGCAATCATCTTCGATTTGGATGGTGTCATCTGTTCTACAGACAAGTATCATTATTTGGCTTGGAAGTCGATTGCTGAGGAAGAAGGGATTTATTTTGATGAAATCATCAACAATCGATTAAGAGGAGTATCCAGGATGGATTCACTTGAAATTATTCTTGAAAAATCGAAAAGAAAATATTCAGAAGAGGAAAAGATTGCCTTGGCAGAAAAGAAGAATGAAATCTACCGGAGCCTTCTGAAGAAGATGACAAAAGCCGATGTATCGGATGATGTTCTTCTGACTCTAAAGGAACTGAAGAAAAGGAATTATCGGATTGCGATTGGATCAGCAAGCAAGAACACAAGATTCATATTGGAGAGGATTTCTTTGTCAACTGCTTTTGATGTCATTGTGGATGGAAATATGATCTCCTATTCAAAACCGAACCCGGAAGTCTTTCTTAAAGCAAGAGACTTGCTTGGATTGAAAAGTGAGGATTGCTATGTCGTTGAGGATGCGAGATCCGGAATTGAAGCCGCATACAGAGGCGGATTTACGACAGTCGGGATTTTAGATGCCAAAGAAGATATTCATACGGATTTCAAAATTGATAAACTGTCTGACCTTTTGCGGATTGTCTAAGAGTAATATTTCTTTTTTTGGCAATGTAATTCCTTGTTGATTGTCTCTATAGTTTTCTACAAGCAAAGGAATGAGCATACTTTCATGCTATAATAAAGTCAACGAAAGAAATTGATTGGTGGTGATATATGTCTTTGAAATTTGATGATCTTGAAACATTCAAAAAGCATCGAAATGAGATTTCTGAATCTCTGAGTAATAGATTTGTTGGCAGAGTATGTGAAATAGATGTCATATGTAATTTGCTTTTGAAAAAGGATTTTGTTGTGATAACGGGGTCTGCTGGTATTGGTAAAAGCAGGCTTGCGGTCGCAGCTATAGAGAAGTACATTGCTGAAAATAAAAATTATACAGTCCTATGCGTTAAAAACTTCGGCGATTATATATCGGCTTTAGAAGAATCAATAGATGATTCGATGGAATGTCTTTTCTTTATCGATGATGCATATGACTTCAAAAGGCTTCATGAGGTGATCGAATGCTTAAAATATCATCGTGGGAATGTCAAAGCAGTTTTCACTGTGAGGGATTATCTGAAAGACTGTATCGATGATGATACTATATTTGTCTATAAAATCGGTTTTCTAAGCGAGGATGAAGTTAAAAAAGCAATAGAGGAAAACACACCAATCAAAAATAAAATATTGCTTAATAAAATAGCGAATGTTTCTAAAGGGAACATAAGATTTGCTTTTGTTGCAGCCGATGTCGCTTTGAATGATGAAAAAGGTTTTGCGTCACTTCTCAACATTAATGATGTCATGGATTCATTTTACAAAGGACAAATTGCCAAAATGTGTTGTTCAAGTAATTTGGTGAAAGTAGCCGGGATAATTTCCTTTTTTAAAAGTGTTTATCTAAAACAACTCTTTTATATCTCGCCAGTCTTGAAGATTGCAGACATTAGCAAACAGGAATTTCTCCGCTGCGTCGATGTATTGATTTCAATGGAACTAGTCGATGAATCCTTAAGTGTCGTCAAAATAGCGGATCAATGCTTTGCTGAGTATTTGCTGAACTATGTTTTTCTTGAAAAGAAGTATTTGAAAGTCAAGGATTTGATAGTAAGCACATACAAGTATTTCAATAAGAAGATAATTGAAACTTTAAACTCAATATTGAGCACACACTTAGACAAAGACTCTTTTTCCTACCTTAAGAAAGAAGCAATCAATTCATGTAATTCAATCGAAGATGTTGAATTGAAACATGGAATAGAAGTTGCTCTCGCACCTCTTGCGTTAGACTTCGCTGCACAGGAATTCAAGAATGGAGTGGAAAGTTATACTGATAGTCAGGACATTAAGTGGCTTCTTGACTTATTTAATGTTCTTGCAAAAACAAACTATCAATCGGTCGCAAATGAAGGTGTTATGCGTCTTTTGAGTAAGACTAAAGCAAAGCAGGCAGACGTCTTTATAGCAATCAACGAAACTTATTTATTAGATTACGACGACGTTCAATCTTTCTTCAGTTATCTTGATTCATTTGTGGCATATTTGATGGAACAGGGCATTCGTGATAAACGGTTCATGTTATTGGTTTCATCTTATCTTAAATATTCATTCAAGAATTCGAAATATGTAGATGAAAAGAAAGTTGAATTGTTCTCGTTCAATGTGAACGACGATATGATAGGAATTATTCCGTTTAGAAGAAGATGCTGGGATTATCTCTTTAGTTATGGTATAGAGAACACACTTGATTCGATCATCAACTTTGCAAGATGCCATATTTCAGAAGGTTTGAACAAAATATTGAGGTTAGATCTCGATGCAATAAATGAACATTTGGAGGGGTTCGGAGATAAGGAATTAATACAGGCTGTCATATATGAGGAATTCAAAAAAGATATCAAAGACTATAATCTAAACGACATGCTTTTTTATAGTACAAAATATAATGGCGTTCTCGGAATTGTTTTGGAAAGGGAATCACAAGACCAAGACTGTGAAAAGTTTAGGAAAACACACGAAGAAGCTGTTCACGGTTTTTATACTGCAAATAAAAAAGACCTTCTTGAATTGCTAAAAGATATTGAACCCATCTTAAGATATTATGAGCAAAATATCAAAAACTTTCTGTCAGTCGTTCTTGAATTCCTTGATGAATTTTCAATGCCGATTTTAAATGTCTTTATACGATACAAAGTATATCCGCTTACCGTGGTGGAGAAGGCTGCTTCAATTCTTGAATATGACTCGCTATATGAGAAAATCAAGTCTATCTCCGATGTATCAATGAGGGATGAGTATTTATACGCTTTTTATACGTTTATAAATAATCACGATATTGATAGCAATTATGAATTCGACAAATGGATAAAGGAAAAAGTGGATTCGGGAGTAAAGCCAGTTTTTCCTAGGAATCTCCTGTATTTAAGGAAAATAGCAGAAAACTCAGGTATCACATATGTGGAATTAGTAAAAACTGTTTTCAAAAAGAAAAAGTATAACGAAGTAATGACGAAAGGTTATCTTTCATTTTTGCTTTTTAATGTACGAGCTTTCAAAGAACTTCTTGAACTAGACAAGAAATTGGCAATATCGATATATGAATTCTTGATTTCTCAGAGTGAAAAAGATTTTGGAAATAAAATCTTGAAGGAGATAATCAAATCCGAAAGAAATTATATTAAAGTCTTTGCCAAAAGATATCTGGAAAGCGGTGTGGCAGATGAAGGTGGTTTGGAGGAAATTATTTATGAGGGAGATAACTGCAAACTATTCTTTGATACATGCATAAATATAGGGGAAAAGAAACTTCCGTATTTTGTTCCTTTTAATCTGCAACAATTCGTTTCACATAATTTGGGAAGACAAGAGATGCTTGATTGGATACTTGGATACATAGACAAGAAACACAAAAATAACAGGGCTATGGAGTCACTTTTCTCGGTTTTAGCGGGAATTGATAGTGGTTTTAGGAATCGTTTCATTGCCAAATATTACGAGAAAGGCAAAGATGAAGAAGTCTTAAGATGTGCTTTGATTAATTCACATCAATCATATTTCCTTGATTCTGCTGAACCATACCTTAAGGCAGAAATAAGTAAACTTGAGTCATTAAAATTAGACTTGATCAATTGGGAGAATATGAATCTGATATCTTTCATTGATGAAGTGATAAAAGATTACGATGTAAAAATAGAGAAGGGTAAAATCAGTCAATTGATTGAGTATGTTGATCCGAGTATATTGAAAGAACTTCAGGAACTGGACTATAAAACTGAGATTTCTCTTAGCGATGCATTCAAATTATATTTAGATGATGAGGACTTCCGTAAACTTCTTTCTTCTGGATATCTTGCATATGAAGATGGATGTTTTATGACGAAATTAGGTGTTCCGTTGAAATTTGCGGACATTATAAAAGACAGAAAGATAATAGGAATTAAGGTGATTCAGACTGCCAATGATAGCGCGGTCAAGTTTGACCAATTGCTTACTTCGATGAAAGTTATTGCTAGAAGAACCAAAGAAGGAAATCAAATCACACTCGATGAACATTTGTGTTCCTTGTTTATAGATAAAGGATGGTCAGCGAATGATTTTATGGAAGAAACGGCGCTAACCAGAGACTTCTTCAGCAAAATCAAAAACAAGCATAAAGAAAAACTTGAAAAGAAAACTTTGGTCCAAATCTTAATCGGACTGAAACTTCCTAAAGTCGAAAGGGATTATCTATTGGAGAAAAACGGGACTCAACTTTCAGTATATAGAGAGGAAGATGTCCTTTATGAGTTTCTATTAGCTTCAGGAGTGGATATAGACACCGCCGATACATTATTCAAAAAATTAGGAAAAAATGGATTTATTAAAAAATATCAGGACTGAAGTATTTTCTGGAAATACAAAACGCTAATATAGGAGGATGGATTTATGAAAAATTGTTTGAAAAGCCCATAAAAACTGTATTTTGAGAAAATACGGGTGTTTTTAAACCTCAAATAAAATGAAATCAGAACGAAAAAAACGCTCTAATTTCATTCATAAGGAGGAAATGAAAATGCCGAAAACAATCATCGATGATGGTTATTCTGCCTATCTGGTTGAAGGCGCTACCTTCGTAGGCAAGTACCAGATTCCATCCATTCCGAAACACGATGTGATTCTCATCCCTAAGGATATGATCCCATTCGATAAGAGGAACGTCGTGAAGGAAAGAGATCTAGCGATAGATTTCTACATGCATGATGTGACTTTTAGACAAATTCTCACATCAACAAGCAAATATCTTGATGAGCTATCAAGATATGCAGCAGTGATTTCACCGGATTGTTCTTTGTATAGGGACATGCCATTATGCCTGCAGATAACCAACACCTATATGAATAGGGCAGTTGGCTTCTATCTTCAGAAACATGGTGTGTATGTGATTCCAAATGTCAGGTGGGGCGATGAAAGAAGTTTCGAATTTTGCTTCTGTGGTCTTCCCTTAAACGATATTGTTTGCATC
>CAVJZP010000064.1:0-8017 GCA_963654365.1 Oscillospiraceae bacterium | reverse complement strand
CTCACATCCCTTTCAAGGATGCATTCACGGGTTCAAACCCCGTCCAGGTCACCACCTGAAAGATTCGGCTCAGAAATGAGCCTTTTTTTCTGTTTTCAAAGCAAAAATCATTTTGTTATGTTCTCCGAATGAAGTAAAATAATGTCAGTTTACAAACTACAAAAAAGGAGAACAGTATGGATCAGAAATTAGAACCTTTGTTCACACCATGGAAAATCGGCAATGTCGAGATCAAGAACAGAATCGTCATGACCTCTATGGGCGGAACATCCCTTTTCGGATGGATGGAAATCAATCATTTCGATAAAGAAGCCGCAAAATTCCTCCTCGATAAGGCAAAGAACAATGTCGGACTTATCCTTCCTGGCATTCAGCCAGTGTACAATCCGATGCTCGGTCAGTGGTTATACCGCAAAAAAGGAATGTATCGTGAACTGAAGGAGTTTATGAAGGAAATCCACAAGACAGGCGCAAAGATGTTTATTCAGCTTACCGCAGGATTTGGCCGTTCCTTTACCATTTCCCCTACGATGGAAACACTCTACACCAATCCGGTCCTCCGCGTTTTGTCCAAGCCTGTCATGAACTTCGATAAAATCTGTGCTTCCTCTTCGGAAAGCCCGAACGTCTGGTCGGATAAAGTGCCATCCCGCGCTATGACCGTAAAAGAGATTCAGCATTTCATCACTGCCTTTGCAAAGACGGCCAAACTTCTCAAGGATGCGGATGTCGATGGTGTTGAAATCCATGCTGTCCATGAAGGATATCTTCTCGATCAGTTCACCCTTCCTTATATCAATAAGAGAACGGATGAATATGGAGGAAGCTTTGAAAACCGCTATCGCTTCCCTGTCGAGATTGTCAAAGCCATCAAAGAGACCTGCGGAAAGGATTTCCCAGTCTCCTTGCGTTTCTCCGTCCTTAGCAAGGCAAAAGGCTTCCGCATGGGTGCTGTTCCGGGTGAGGACTACGTCGAAGCCGGAAGAAACATGGAAGAGGCAGAAAAAGCCGCAAAGTATTTAGTGGAGGCTGGCTATGACATGCTCAACTGTGATAACGGAACCTATGATTCCTGGTATTGGGCTCATCCTCCGATCTATATGCCGGAGAACTGCAACCTTGCTGATGTCGAACATATCAAGAATTTCGTCTCTGTCCCTGTCTGCTGCGCTGGTAGACTGGATCCTCGTGTCGCAGCCGAGGCCATCAAGGAGAATAAACTCGATGCGGCTGGATTTGCCCGTCCGTTCTTAGCCGATGGCGCCTGGGTGACAAAGATGATGGAAGGAAGGGAAAACGAAATCCGTCCTTGCATCTGCTGTCACAACGGATGCTTCAATATGACGCGTTACAAAGGAAGTGCCAATGACCAGTCTCTCTCCGATTCTCTTCATATGGCACGCTGTGCCGTCAATGCAGAGACGATGCAGACGACAGTCCACTATATAAAGAAGGCAAAGAAAGCAAAGACGGTCGCCATTATCGGCGGTGGAATCGGTGGCATGGAAGCAGCCCGTGTCTTAGCTCTTCGTGGACATAAGCCGGTCATCTATGAGAAGAGCGACCATCTCGGCGGTGTCTTTGTCGCTGCCTCCAGTGCCTCCTTCAAAGGAAAACTGAGAGACTTGCTCGCCTGGTATGAATTACAGATGAAAGATCTGAATGTTGAGATTCATCTCAATACGGAAGTAAAGAATCTTAGCGACATCAAGGCGGATGAATATATCGTTGCTACCGGTTCGAAGGCGAGAAGGCTTCATATCCCTGGAATCGAAAAGACGTTGGAAGCCGTCGATTATCTTTCCGGCAAGGAAGTCGGTGAGATGGTCGCTGTCATCGGCGGTGGCTTGACCGGCTGTGAGATCGCCTATGAGCTCTATCTCTCGAACAAGAAACCAATCGTCGTTGAGATGCAGGATGACTTAATCAAGCAGACAGGCATCTGTATGGCAAACAGCCAATATCTCCGTGACTATTTCGCCTATAAGAAGATTCCGGTCTACTTGGAGACGAAGCTGAAGGAAGTCAAGGATGGAAAAATCATCTGTCTGACAAAGGACAAGAAGGAAATAGAAATCCCTTGCGATAGTGTCATCATGTCAGCAGGATATATCCCGACTCCTTTAGTTGAGAAGGAAAAAGGCAAGGTCCACCTTGTCGGTGACTGCCTGAAGATTGGAAATCTTCGCTCTGTCATATGGAAGGCCTATGAGACGGCTATGAAAATCTAGGAGGTAATTCATGTATCAGCCAAAAATGGAACTGACCGAAAAAGAATTGCAGATCCTTCGTGGTCAGGAAGGTCAGGCAAAAGCCAAGATGATGGAAGTATTAGTCCGCTATGGAGACACCTTCCATGCAAAAAGGCTTGTCCCTGTCACGCATAAGAAGAGTCATTTCGTCACATCCTTTGGTATCTCCATGCTCAAGCCCGTTTATCCTCTGATGGATGAACTGATCGCATCGGGATGCAAAGTCGAGGAAGGGTTTACGATGGATCCTCGTCCTCTCGATTACAAGAATGTGTCATGCGGTCCGATTGAGAGACTTGTCTTCTCCAACATTATGTACGGAAAACAGAAGCATTATGAAGAACAGCTCTCCAAAATCGGTCTTAGCGATATGGATGGTTTTACATGCACCTGCTATCTGAAAGAAGTCGGCAATACACCGAACAAAGGAGATATCCTCTCTTGGAGTGAGTCCTCCGCTGTCGTCTTTGCCAACTCAGTTCTCGGTGCGAGATGCAATCGTAACTCTGGTATCATCGATACCTTCGGTGCCATCCTTGGTGTAGTTCCTGAATTCGGATTTTTGACCGATGAAGGAAGAAAAGCAACTTGGAAGGTCATCTTAAAGACAACAAAAAAGCCAGAAGCTCAGATCTTAGGCTCCGCCATCGGTATGAAGGTGATGGAGGAAGTTCCTTATGTCTATGGCCTGGATGCCTACCTGAATGATCTTCCGGATGAAGATACCATCGCTTACCTGAAGGACTTCGGTGCCGCCACTGCCTCCAATGGTGCTGTCGGTCTCTATCATATCGATAAGATCACTCCGGAAGCCAAGGAACTCGGCGAATCTTTAGTCAAGGAAGATGCCAAGACTTATGTCATCGATGACGAGGAACTCGAAAGAGTCTACAAGTCCTATCCGATCATGTGGAAGAAGACGGATAAGAAGCCGCACAAGGCGTTTATCGGCTGTCCGCATCTCACCTTGAAGCAGCTCACTGATTGGACCGAGAGAATGACTGCTTCCTTAAAGGAACAGAAGAGAGAGAAATTGGTCGTCAATACGATCTTCACTGCCTCTCCTGCTGTCATTGAAGCCTTCAGAAAGGATAAAGCGCATTATGATGCCTTTATCGCTACGGGTGCACATCTTAGTTATATCTGTCCTTTGATGTATGTCGATAACCCTGTCGCTGGAGCAAAGCCGATCATCACCAACTCCAATAAGCTACGTACCTATTCGATGTCACGTTATTACAAGGATGATGAGATCTTAGCCATCATCACCGGAAAGGAGACATGCAGATGAAAGAGTTCAAGGGAAGAGTCCTGTTTCCAGGAACCTATAAAGGAGAGGCTGTCGTCTCTCACAACGGATTGAATACACTTGCCTCCTTCCAGACCAGCGCTCTGATTCCGACTTCGAAGAAGATCATCGTCGGAGATCAGAACAATCCTGACCTCTATAAGAAGAACATCACAGGAAAGGCGCTTTGCCTCCCTCAGACCATCGGTTCTACGACTGGTGGCATGGTCATTCAGACTGTTGCTGTTCGCGATTTAGCTCCCAAAGTATGGCTTTTCAGCAAGACCATCGATCCCCTTGCTGCCTCTGGCATCATCCTCTCGAATGTCTGGAATGATGTTGGCCTTATCGCCATTGATGAACTCGGCGATGAATTCCTCAATACAGTGAAAACGGGCGATACCATCGAAGTCAAGGAGGATGGCACCGTCATCGTTTCCGGAAAGGAATGATGATCTATGGATGATGTACGTTTCTGCAGAAACTGCGGAAAGATGATTCAGCCCGGTGAGAGGTTTTGTTCCAATTGCGGAACTCCAGTGAGCACGGGAAGTGATGGCGCTATTTCACATACGAGTGAGGATAGCCGCTATACTTCCTCTCCGACTCCGGCCCAGTACCGTCCGACTAGTACTTCAAATGGCTCAGTAGCGTCCGGAACGGATGTAGCTGGATTTGTCTGTGGCCTGATCAGTGTTATCCTCTGCGCTTTGCTTTTTGCCATCATCGGCCTTGTCCTTTCTTCAAAGAACAAGGGAAAGAACACGATGGCCACCGCTGGATTCATTCTTTCTGTCATCGGCCTTGTCTTCTCTATTATCTTCTTGCTTTACTTGTGCATTATGCTCTTTATGCAACATTAAGTCTCTTGATTTCTTTTTCTAAAGACAAAAGAGTTCTGTTGCGTTATAATGAATTGTCAATTAGGAGGATCATTATGATCAAATTAGTTCTTATCCGTCATGGTGAAAGTGAATGGAACAAACTCAATCTTTTCACCGGCTGGACCGACGTTGAGCTCTCTGAGAAAGGCGTTCAGGAAGCGATCAACGGCGGTAAGCTTTTGAACGACGATGGTTACAGATTCGATATCGCCTTCACATCCACACTCAAGAGAGCCATCCACACTTGCTGGCATGTTCTCGATGGTGTCAACCAGGCCTACATTCCGGTCATCAAGGATTATCATCTCAACGAAAGACACTATGGTGCCCTTCAGGGATTGAACAAGGCTGAGACCACTGCAAAGTATGGTGCAGAACAGGTTCATCAGTGGAGAAGATCCTTTGATATCGCTCCGCCGGCCTTGGATCCTAGCGATGAGAGAAATCCGGCTCTTCAGGATGCCTACAAGAACATCGATTCGAAGGAACTTCCGCTTCACGAATCCCTTAAGGATACGATTGCAAGAGTTGTTCCCTATTACAACGACGTCATCGTTCCTGAAATCAAGAAGGGCAAACATGTCCTTATCGCCGCTCATGGCAACTCTTTGAGAGCTCTTGTCAAATATCTTGACAACATCTCCGATGAGGATATCGCTGGACTCAATATTCCTACCGGTGTGCCGCTCGTCTATGAATTGGACGAAGATCTTAAGCCGATCAAGCATTACTATCTCGGTGATCAGGATGCTATCAATGCCAAGATCAACGCCGTCAAGAATCAGGATTCCATCAAGAAGTAAATTATCGCAGAATAAAAGGCCGGAACGATTGCTCCGGCCTTTTTTCTGGTTGTCTCTTATTTATAGTTTCTTTCCGCAGTGATTGCAGTATTCGTTACTGGCATCATTCTTTGTGTTGCACTCTGGACAGACTTTGTTGAGTTTGTGTCCGCATTTTGAGCAGTAGTCTGCAGCAGGTGGATTTTCCGCTTGGCACTCCGGGCAGATCTGACTCGTCTTAGAAAGCATATCAACGGTCGGAATTCCGACTTCCTGGATGTATTCCTTGGTGATTGGTGCCGTTACAGAGTTCATCTTCTTGATGAGGAAAGGCACAAGGGTGATAAACAAAGCGACAAAGGAAAGACTGAAGACGACAAATCCGACGATGAACAGGATTTCCATTGAGGGAAAACTGTTTGGATCATTCATCGACATGCCGGCGAGAATGAAACCGGTGATTCCAGACACTAGACCACCGACTGTGAGAACTGAGAAAAGAACGACTAGCGGAATATTCAGTTTGTAAGCTTTTGAGTTTTTCATCAGAGCAACTCCTTTTGTTCATTATATCATGCAGTGATTTTTTTCAATAGGTTTCCGATGGAGAAATCCATCTCTTTTCGCCGAAAGAGATTCGGATTTGGTATAATGTAAAAGTGTACAGAGAGGTAAAAAATGATTGTACTTAAGATCAAAGACTTCGGTGAAGTCAAACTCGAATTAGACTATGTCAATGCGCCCATCACCTGCGCAAACTTTGTTGATCTTGTCAACAAGGGATTCTATAACGGCCTTACCTTCCACCGCATCATCAAGAACTTCATGATCCAGGGTGGAGATCCGCTTGGAAATGGAACCGGTGGACCGGGTTTCAACATCAAAGGTGAATTCATTCACAATGGTGTCAATAACAACTTATCCCACACAAGAGGTGTCATCTCCATGGCAAGAGCTATGGATCCTAATTCCGCTGGAAGCCAGTTCTTCATCTGCGATACCGATGATGATTTCCTTGATGGCGATTATGCCGCTTTCGGAAAAGTCGTTTCTGGTATGGATGTCATCGACAAGGTCGCTTCTGTCAGAACCGATTATAACGATGCTCCTCTTACTAAAGTCGTCATCGAATCGATGACTGCTGTCGATGAGAAAGAGCCGACTGCCGTCCGCATGTAAGAATGGTAAAAGTCTATTTCGGAAAAGACCCAGGATACAGCAAGCATATTGCGCTCAAAGAGCTGAAAAAGTCTCTTTCCGCACAGGATTATGCTCAGCTTGTCCAACTCGACGGGTATAAAGATCCGGTCTCTTATATCGTAGAGTCCTGCCAGACGATTTCCCTGTTCTGTCCTCATAAGACAGTTCTTGTTTCCAATGCCTACTTCTTCATGGAGTCAAAGAGCAAAAAGGGAACGCTGAAGGAGTCGGAGCAGAACTATGAGGCACTAGAGAAATACCTGATGAACCCTTCTTCTGAAACAGACTTATACTTTGTCGTTCCAGGTGAGATCTCCAGAATGGGGTCTCCGAATAAGGCGCTCTCTTCTCCGATGGTGACGTTAGTTGCCTGTGACATCCCATCCAATGATGACTATGTCATGCTCGCGTACCGCGTTGCCAAAGAGGAGAAGAAAGATATCGACAGAGAAGCGGCAGCTCTATTATTAGAGAGAACCAAAGGCGATTATCTCTCCTTTATGAATAATCTCGAGAAACTTTTCACCTATACCAGTCAAGTGAGAAAGAGCGATGTAGAGGAGTTAGTCTACCGCCCTTTGGAAGACAATGTATTTTCTATCGTCTCTTTCCTGGTAAAAGGAAAAAGCAAAGAGGCGATCAGCGCCTATGAGGACTTAAAGAACAACGGAATCGATGTCCTTTCCCTTCTTCCTATCTTTGCCAGCCAGTTCTCCAAAATGGCTATGATCCGTTATCTCAGCGACCGGGATTATAGAAAAGAAGAGATCATGAAGGAACTGAAAGTCTCCAAAGGCCAAGTCTATTACGCCCTGACCGATGCGAAGAATCTTTCTTTCCGCGCCTTGATCAAGATCATGAGTGACCTCTCCTTGATGGAGAAGGATATCAAGCTCAATCTCGATGATGCCGATACGAAGATGATGCTCTTTTTGCTCCTGTTCAAGCGGAACTATCTTCTAAAGAGAATATGAAGGATTGCTCCCTAAAAAGGGAGCGATTTTTATAGACGCACAAAAAGACCGGCTTTCACCGGTCTATTCAATATAGAGTAAATAAGAAGAATTACTTGGCTTCTTCAGCAGCAGGAGCAGCCTTTAAAGCGTTGACAGCCTTCATAAGAGAAGACTTCTGACGGGAAGCGGTGTTGAGAGTCTGGATTCCTTCTTTGACGGACTTGTCGATGAGAGCGACAGCTTCAGGAAGAAGCTTCTCAGCAAGAGCAAGATCCTTGCTTTCGCAAGCGGCCTTGACCTTCTTGATTGCGGTTCTCATCTTGGATTTGAAAGCAGCGTGATGCTGTCTGTTTCTTTCATCGATTAAGATACGTTTCTGCTGTGATTTGATGTTTGCCATTTTACTAATCTCCTATAATTTACGTTAAATATAAAATCTGTTTCCAGCGATATAGAATTATACTAGAGAGGCAAGGATATTTCAATACCTTGAAAGAAAAATGTCGGATTTTTGCTGGTTTCATCCGCTCGTTCTGCTGTGAGATTTCCCAGATGAATGAAAAGCTCTTGTATTTCGAATCTATCGGCTTTGGAAATGATACCTGACTTTGGGATTCACCCCTGAATTTCAAGTGTTAAAGATCAGTGTTGTTCA
>CAVJZP010000063.1:0-8360 GCA_963654365.1 Oscillospiraceae bacterium | reverse complement strand
CTATCTGACTAAATTCATCATGCAAAGCACGGATAAAAGGAAAAAAGTCATATTCCTTGATGAGCTTCCTTGGCTTGATACCAAGGGTTCTAATTTCATAAGTGCTTTTGAAGGTTTTTGGAATTCCTTTGCCTGTGCTAGGAAGGACTTGCTTGTCATAGTCTGTGGAAGTGCGACTTCATGGATAGAAAATAATCTCATCAATAATACGGGAGGTTTATACGGTAGAGTCACCTATGAAATAAAGCTGAGTCCTTTCAATCTCTTTGAAACAAAAGAATTTCTAGAATCAAACGGCGTAAATTATTCCTTATATGATATCACTCAGGCATATATGATCTTCGGCGGAATTCCCTATTATCTGAATTACATAGACAGCAGATATTCTCTCGCTCAGAACGTGGATAATCTTTTCTTTAAGAAAAATGGATTGCTCTCTTTGGAATTTGATCGACTTTTTGATTCCGTTTTCCAATTCAGTGAAAAGGCAAAAGCCATCATTCGATTACTGTCTACGAACAGCATGGGATTTTCCAGGGTTGAGATTGCGGAGCGGTTGAGTTTAAGCGATGGAGGAGTCCTAAGCAAATACCTAAATTCACTCGTAGCCTCTGATTTCATCATCAAGTATATTCCGTTCGGATTCTCGAAAAGAGATATCCATTATAAATTAGTTGATCCTTTCTGTATTTTCTTCATCAAGTTTGTCTTGGATAAATCAGAAAAAGAAAATCTCTGGAGTGAGGATTCCTCCAATCAGAAGATATCCTCTTGGCGAGGATATGCTTCTGAGAATGTCTGCTTCAACCATATCGTGCAAATCAAATTTGCTTTAGGAATTCTCGGAGTATCCACCACCACAAGCGCTTTCTATAACAAGGATGACGAATACCAGATAGACCTGATGCTCGTCAGAAAAGATAAACTCATCAACTTATGTGAAATCAAGTTCTATAGCGAAGAATTCAAAGTGACGAAGGAATATCTTTTAAAGATCAACAGAAGAACCAATCTGTTAAAGGAAAAGATAAACAAGAAATACACCATAATGAATACATTGATATCCACTTATGGAATATTCAAAAACGAATATTACTTTTCCTTCGCCAATTCTATTACCTTAGAGGACTTATTCCGATTTTAAAGAGGAAATATCCTGTTTCGGTATACTATGATTCAAGAGTAGACTGTTTCTTCCTATACATGGGATCATCATCTGATTTCAGAGGTTCTGATTCTCTTTCAATAATGCTTTCATAGAGGCGATAAGCTTATCATAGGTAAAGGTATTGCCTTTGATATATGTTTCAAGGATAGAGACATAGCAATTGGAATACATAAGGAGAAGCAATTCTATATCTGTGACATTAAGATTTTTGATGTTTTCCGTCTTTTCCTTCAACCTTAAGATCATGCATTCTTTTAATGTGTTCTGAAAAGATTTGAAGTTATCGGGATTAGAGAAGACATCCGCGTTTCGATTCTTTAGACTCGAAAGAGAACTTTCCACGATGGAATAGTAGTACTGATTGAATGTCTCATTCTCACGTTCGATTCTATTTGCCACCACTTTATCAAACCATCTCTCGATCAATCGATGGATCAGATCGTATTTATCCTGATAGTAACAATAGAAGGTGACTCTTCTGATCTTTGCCTTCTCACAGATATCTTTTACTGTGATGTGCTCAAATCCTTTTTCATCCAACAACTCTGCAATTGCCTCATCGATGGAGGATAGTGTTCTCTCTACTCTCAGATCCATTTTTCTTACCTTTTCCTTATTGTGTCAGTTAACTTTCAGAAATCGTTTTTTGACTTTTGAATATCTGCTGTCTTTATATTATAGTGGATTGTAGTCAGATGTTAAATAACTAACACATGTAAGGAGAAAAACTATGAGTAAAGTCTATGTCATCACCGGTGGCGGAAGCGGTATGGGTTTAGCCACTATCGCAAAGCTAGATAAGGATTCTACTATCGTCATTACGGGAAGAAAGAAGGAAAAACTAGAAAAGGCATCCAAAGGCCTTATCGGTCAAGGCTATCACATCGAATGCATTGCATGCGATGTATCGAAGAAAGAGGATGTAAAGAGACTTGTCGAATTTTCGACATCGTTCGGTGAAGTCAAAGCAGTCATCCATTCCGCAGGCGTTTCCCCGCACATGGGAGATGCCGAGACGCTTCTGAGAATCAATGCTTTAGGAACCCATTATATCGACCAGAGCTTCAAGGATGTCATGAATGGTGGAGTCATCATCAATGTTTCCAGCATGGCCGCCTATCTTCTTCCTAACATGCTTCTCCCTGTCAAAAAATATCCTCTGATCTTCAAGGATGAAGAAAGCTTCATCAAGAAGTGCACCAAGAAGGCAAAGATTTTAGGCAAGAAGCAGGAATCCAACCTTGGATATCCGATTTCGAAGAACTTTGTCTGCTGGTATACGAAAAGAGTTGCCAATGAGATGTATGAGAAAGGAATCCGCATTATCTCTGTTTCCCCTGGAAACTTTGAGACACCGATGGGTAACTTAGAATCGGAACAAGGAAAAGAATTTCTGAAGAAGGCAGCCATCAAACGTTTTGGAGACGTAGATGAAATTGCATCTTTATTCGCCACTTTGATCTCTCCGGAATTCGGTTATCTTACCGGCACTGACATTGTCTGTGACGGAGGCACTGTCGGAAATCTTGCTGTCTATTCTAAGAAGGAGCAGAAAACATTCAGAATCTAAGCTTGCCTCTTTGAAGCAAAATATCGATGGAGAAGCCAAATCGGCTTCTCTTTTTGCTTTTCTATATGAGTTGATTTTGATATTTCATGGTACTCTTTTTCCAACATCCATTGAAAAAATCACTTATCGCTTTGAAAATTCGTGCTAAAATAAGGCTAGCAAAGCATTTGAAAGGAGGAGATTGATTATGTCTCTAATCATTACGATCGCCCGTGAATTTTCTTCTGGCGGAAGAGAATTGGGAAGAAGAATCGCCGATGAACTGCATATTGCCTACTATGACAAGGAGATCTTAGAGGACATTGAAAAGAAAACTCCTTATTCTATGTCCTATATTGAAAAGGTCAGTGAGAATAGACCCATCATCCTTCCTCCGATCAATTATGGATATTCCTTCTCTCTTTATCCAGATGTCTCATTACAGCAGAACATCAATGTCCATTCCGCACAGTCGGAAATCATCCGTGAGTATGCCATGAAGTCAGATTGTGTCATCATCGGGCGTGGTGCTGACTATGTTCTCCGCGATATGAATCCTTTCCGCATCTATGTCTATTCCGATATGGAAAGCAAAGTTGCCCGCTGCAAGAAAAGAGAAGCCAAAGGCGAAAATTTTACCGACAAGCAGTTGGCCAGAAAGATCAAATCCATCAACAAAAAGAGAAAAGACTATTACGAATACTATACAGGAAGAAAATGGGGTGCAAAGGAAAACTACGATATGATGATCAACACCTCTGGCATGAATATCAAAGAGATAGCTCATAATCTTGCTATCCTCATCAAAGAGATTCAGGCAGAACAGAAGAAGTAATGACTATGGTCTATATGCAATCCCTGTTTTGAAGAAAGAACTCGGGAATGTGTATAGACCTTTTTGCTTGGACAGTCTCTGCGCTTGAAAATCATCCTCTTTCTTCTTATCATATCTACGAATTGAGATATATCATTTATGGAAAAGGATCCTTGTCCCTGTAACGATCCAAAAGAAGGCATGAGAAAAAGCGGAAGGCTTTTCTGCTATCTTTTCCTGATTCTTTTTCTTACTCTCTTCCTCACATTTCTGATCCTGTTTATCCTCCGCATCATTCATTATGAAGAGGCGATAAAGTCACCAGCCTGTGCTGGCATGGATGCTAGCAATGGATTAGGTCAGCGATTTGAGGCATCTCTCCTTCAGGAATTAGCGAGAAAAGAGGCGGTTATGCTATATACAGAAGCTACCATCGATTCTAATCCGAATCTGATAGAAGCCGTGAAAGCCTCAATCCTAAGCAAATACACGCTGAAGAACGGATACTACTGCTATAACCTCTTACCGACAATGGAAGCAATAGACTGGATATTCCTTTCACTTAGCATCTACTTCCTTCTGTCTTTTATCGTTCAGATTTATGGGATTCTAAGAATAGAGAAAGCGGATTACTATGAATAGTATACCCTCCTAGTCTTTCTCTTCTTTTCCTTGAATCTTCCTTCTTCGTTCCTGTTTCTGCATGGAAGAAAAGAAGAAGACAGTAATCGAGCATTGCAGAACCATCATCCATAAAGGAGACAGTCAAAATGATCATCCGACATGCAACAGAAGAAGACCTAAGCGCCATTACCGCATTAGAAGCAGAATGTTTTCCTCCTTCCGAGGCTGCAAAAGAAGAGGATTTTATCGGCAGGCTGAAATATTACAAAAGCCATTTCTCTCTGATGCTAGATTCCAATAAGCTGATCGACTTCTTAGATGGCTTTGTAACCGATGAAAAGGACTTAAACGATGAAATGTATGATAAGCCAGAGATGCACAATGAAAATGGGGCATGGCAAATGATATTCGGAGTAAACACTCTTCCTGAATATCGAAAGCATGGATATGCAAGTCAGCTAATAGAACACATGATCAATGAAGCAAGGGCACAAGGTAGAAAAGGACTTGTTTTAACCTGCAAGGAAAAACGGATCCCTTTCTATTCGAAGTTCGGTTTCATCAATGAAGGAATATCCAAATCCGTTCACGGCAATGTCATCTGGTACCAGATGAGACTGACTTTCTGAATCAGTAAAACTTGTCACCACTTCCAAATGGTTACGTATCATCCATGAATCCTTTGAGAATGCTTGTCCTTTATCCTTATTCTGTCAAAATATCTTCTCAGCAAGAACACCAAGAAATGTGGCAAGGTCAGTATGTTATTTGCAAAGCCAATATTGGAAGCTGAAAATCGGATAGCGAAATCAAGAGTGTTCCTTTTCTCATTTATGACTGCATTCAATGATCTTTGTCTTCCTTGTTCTGCTTTGACTTTTATCGGCAGAATTTTAGACTGAAACCGAACCAGAAAGTCTAACTCAATAGTAGAATCCTGGCTTCTATGAAAATACAGATCATAGTTCTGTTTTCTTAATTCGGCAGCCATGATGGACTCCAATCACTTACGCGCTAATTTTGAAACATGCTCTCATCGGTCCATGCTCAATCAGTATGAATGCTGTACAACTCCCTTTGATTGTTCTTCAAAATCCATAACCAATATTTCCTTTAACGAACACATTCTGAATTCGTATCTGTCGTTTTCGGGAAGGCATTCTGACTTCAGATCGAATATACCGATTTGAACCATTTCATGGTCGTTTATCGCGTAATAACTTCCCCAACCGATATACTCCAAGTGTATTCCACATTCATTTTTAAACCATTCTATCTGGTCATAATATCCCATCATCCACGTAATAATCAAATTGCTCATCCTCTGTCAGATTTTCATTCCATTTTTCATGTGGGATTGTCCATTTGGAATTCGGTGTCTGCTTATCTCTCATACAGAGCATTTTATGCTCCTTGTCAACAGTCAACTGATTTCCTACTGCAATATCAAAATAAACATCACATGGAATGAGCCTTGAAGTGGTATACTGCTTTGATGTTTCAGTCATATCTGTAACGCCGGAAGCACTTTCTTCCAGTAGAAATAAGCGCCATTTCAACATGGAGGTTCCGTCTTTTTTCCAGTGATTATAGTCATGAATGAATGCTATGGTTTTCTCATATCGCCTATATGCTTTGTCATCATCAGCAACAAACAGAATGGTCGTCCCTGTTTTTCTGCTGAACTTCATTGCAAGTCTATATATCAGCATGGCATAGGCATCAAATTCATCGTAACAATCATCAAATACCGTAACTGTCGGAAAGGCTATTGTCTGAACATCCTTTTCATTAGACAAAAGAAGAAACAGATTCTCTAAAGCGTTGACATTCCCCCATCCGAATAGATTTGTTGCAAATTCATCTGATTCCATCCCTCCTAAAAATCCATTTTTATCCCTTAAGTCAAAGTAAAACGGAAAAACCTTGGAAGGATTGACTCGCTTTGATAGCTTGTCCCCTAGACGATAAGAGAAAGCAAATATTTTCGTCAGATAATAATCATTGTTGGCTTTGTTGGAATCGGCATATCTGGAAAAACCAAATCTCTCCTTGAACGAATAGTAATCATAGAAACAAACATACTTATCAACCGAAAAATCCAGAAGTTCATCTTTCTTCACTACTTTGCAATTCATATTCATTTTCTCCTTACGAGGCTAGTATATAATGGAGAACGTACTATTTATGGACATAGAGAAGAGAGGATGAAGAGAGGATATCAGTAACGGCAGCTTAATTTATATCGATGTGTAGGAAGTTTACACTCTTTTTAGACTTAAAAAATGGCTTTCCAAAAGTTTGCATATAATCTTCTGAAGAGCATACAACGAAAAGGTATCATCTAGAATTTCACAGAACGGATGCCATAAAGTAAGGAAGATAGATCACTTCACCATCCCGTTTGATATCTCCCTCGTATAAGACATATTGAGCTCCAATCTTATTCGTAAACTTCTTTTTGAATTTCTCCAATGATTTTGTTGTAAAACTTAGACCGGATTTCACTTCGATCGGAATGACTTTTCTATTTGCTCTGATCAAGAAATCGATTTCCATATCCAGCGTCCCTCGTTCGTTCGTCTCTATATAGAAAAAGATTTTATGGCCATTGCTTCTTAAGCATTGAGCAACAATGTTTTCAATGAACATTCCTTCATTGATATGCAATCGATCTGTGAGAATAGCAGAATAAAATTCATTGTCCATGAAATCCCCATCCCCAAAGCTGAGGTTGATCAATAAGCCCGTATCCATCAGGTAGCATTTAAATCTTTCATCATCCAAATTCAATGTCAAAGCTGGACTAGGTTCATTCGTATTGCGTGCCATATTAATGATCATTGCTTCATCAAGCCAACGCAATGGTCCTTTATATTCTCTAAGCCTTGCGTTTTTATTGATATGCGAAAAATGGAAAAGTTTTGTGTTCAGCATAGCCTCATGATTAGATAGTTCCGATGGTATATTGTCTAAGATATTTCCAATGTATTCACTTTTTTCCTCTTCTTGCTCTTTGATATCATTCCGATAAAGATTCAGAATTTCCTTTTTGACAAAGTCAACCTTTTCAAAATCCTTAGATGTTGTATAGGCAATAACAGCCTGTGGCATACCGCCCACACACATATATTCTCTGAATTTTCTTAAGATATCTTTTTCCAGTCTAGAACCAAATGGCATCTTTTTCTCGAAATGTTCCCTAACAATATCCATGGTAAAGCTATCATTACAAGCCCAAAGAAATTCTTCGAAATCCAATGGGAGCATTTCAATGCAGTATTCTTCAGATGGAATCAATATCTCGGCTTTTTTGCTCTTTTTCGTAATGCCCGCCAGAGAACCTGTCTCAATATAGTCAAAGCGTTTATCCTCAAGCAATGTTTTCAAAGCCTGCCTCGCCATAGGAAACAATTGAATCTCATCTAAAATAATCAAGGATTCTCTTGGATACAGTTTTGTCTTAAACTGCATTTGAAGGATATTGAAAAAATAATCCAAGTCCATAAGGCCATTGACAAAAATGTCTTTGACTATATTATTGGCCTCTTGAAAATTGATAATGATATAGGATCGATATTCGTTCTTTCCGAATTCTTCTGCAATGGTTGTTTTTCCAACACGCCTTGCACCTTTCAAGAACAGGGCATAATCCGGAGCATACTTTTCCTTCCATTCAAGAAGTTTCGCATAGTTTTTTCTTTTTAATATGGTTTCACTTGTCATTTTCATGATATTTCCTTCTTATATTGTAGTGGAGATTATCACAATGTCAACCATTCCTTTCACAAAATAACAACTTTGATAGAGTACATTTATCACAAAATAACAACGTTATGAAAATAGATTTATCACAAAATAACAATAAAATAAAGACGGATCCATGCAGAATATATCCTTTGTCTGTATCCCGTATCGTAAGAATCGAATATGAGAAAGCCGTTTTAGTCAAGTAACTCACTCCGTTCTTCACTGACTCACAGAATGAACAAATAATTCCCTTCAGACAAAAACTAGGGAGACAGTATATTATCATTGGTAAGGTATATGTATCCCTATTTAATGTATTACGGATACTCTTTAGAAATAAATAAGAATCAATATGATGGAAGTAGGCGAAAAAGCAACAAAAGCAAAGAAAGTGTCGAAATTTACAAAATCATAAGATTTGTATCATTTTCTCTTGACAATGGAAATAGATGTGT
>CAVJZP010000062.1:0-8646 GCA_963654365.1 Oscillospiraceae bacterium | reverse complement strand
GACACATCTGATTCTTGTAGGCGATATCCTCAATTGTCTTTCTGTCAAAGAGATCGGAGCATTCCAAATTATCCATGATGACATCGATAAGCTTGTCGTAATAGTATTTGCTGAACGGACACTCATCAGGATTGCAGTGACCCTTTTTGTCGTTGAAGCAGATATTCTCTTTGCTAGTGAACTCAATCGTCTTCGTCTTGATTCCCTGAGAGAGGAAGAGATTCATCGCATTGACCGCAATCTTTTTGATGGAGTTCTTGCTAGTAAGGTAAAAGATCCGATCCGCTTTTCTTGTATAGAACCGTTTGACAAGAGGATAAAGGACAGAAATCGTCTTTCCGATACCGGTTGGTGCCTCAAGATAGACATCCCTTCTTGCGTTGGCCGCCTCTTCGACAAAGTCGATCGCCTCTTTCTGACCTTTTCTATAGTGAGAGAAAGGGAAGGCAAGATCCTTTGTCGACTGATTCCTCTCCATCTTCATCCTCTGAATCTTCTTCTGGAAATGGGTGTATCTTAAAATGAGGTCGGAGACAAAGCGGTCTAGTTCCTCGGCTGTATATTTTTTCGTGATATGCTTCTTCAGTCGGTAATTGTTCTGTTTGATGTAAGTCATCAGTATCGTGACAGATTTCAGATTCTTCTGCTTGGAGAGGATATAGGCGTAGAACATCGCCTGACCGAGATGCCATTCTCCGTGGTCCCGGATGAAATTATCGAGTTCATCGACCGTGGTCTTGATCTCCTCTACGATGACTTCTCCGTCATTCTTGAAGATGACACCATCCGCTTTTCCCGAGACACGGAAAAGAAAGTTCTCACTTTGGAACTCATAGTAGAGCGGATATTCGGGATAATAGTCATCGCCCTGCTCTTTCTGATATCGTGCGTGAAGCTTGGTCCCTTCCTGCATCGAAGATTGGTTGAAAATACGGGTGTCCAAATGACCGCGCCTCAACAACAGATCAACGATATCGTGCACAGATAAGGAAATTGCTTGACTCATACTGGTTATTTTAGCATAGATGGAGATGTTTCGGTTTGAAATCGAGTATGAAATCCAAAAAACTGCTTGAATATCGATTTTTACTTTGCTACAATATCAAAGCGCCTTAAAAAGCGTAAAGATTTGGCCCGATAGCTCAGCTGGCAGAGCACAGCACTGAAAATGCTGGTGTCCGCAGTTCGACCCTGCGTTGGGCCACCATCGAAAACAAGGACCTGGTACTTCGGTATCAGGTTTTTTGGTGTTTTCGGATGAAAACGAGAGGCTGCTAACTATGCTCAAAAAAGCTCTCAATCTTCGTTTTATGTTATTTTCCACACTTTACGAATTCGTTTTGTGTAGAAATTTACATTTTACGAAGATTTATGCATAATAATGCCAGAGGATATGAATATGGGAGAATTTGAATTCAGGCGTAAGATCTATGATGAACTCATCCGATGGAATCAGGATAAGGACAAAGTCCCTCTCGTTGTGGATGGATTACGACAGATTGGAAAAAGCTATATCGTGAGCAAGTTTGCTCATGATCATTACAAGAATGTCATCATCTATGATTTCCGACATAACAAGAGCCTGAGGAACATCTTTGAAGGGGATATCGATGTCGATTCCATCATCCGAAAATCTACTCCCTATTTTTCCGACACTTCTTTTGTTCCGTATGAAACGATTCTGATCTTTGAGGAGATTGGAGACTGCCCCTTAGCAAGGACAGCATTCAAGAGTTTTGCCTTGGATAAGAGATATACGATTATCGCAACAGGAAGCCTTCTCGGTGTAATGAATATACGAAAGAGGACAAAGATCGATATTCCAACGGGATATGAGAAGATCGTTCAGATGACTTCCATGGACTTTGAGGAATTCCTTTGGGCAAATGGATTAAGTGAAGAGACTGTCAACGATCTGAAGAAATATGCTTCTACTTGTACGCAACTACCTTCTTCCCTTGCTGATTACTATAAGGAGATGCTGAAAAGGTATGTTATCGTCGGAGGTATGCCAGAATCCGTCAAAGAATTCCTTCGCTCGAACAACTACATCCATTCCCGCAGATATCTGAATGGATTGATTCAGGATTATCGTGCCGATTTTGGAAGATTCATCGATGATGAGAACAAGGAAAGCATCGATTATCATCTGCAGATGAGCCTGAATCGTGTCTTTGACTCGATTCCTTCCCAATTGGCTAGAGAGTCGGATACTTTGAAGTTCAAGTATTCCGAAGTCAAGAAGGGAGGAAGGGCTAGTGAATTTGAAGAACCGATGGAATGGTTGGAAAAGGCGGGACTTATTTTACGATGTTTCAATCTGAAAGCGATTGAAAGACCGTTGGAATCCAATATAGAACGCACTTCCTTCAAAGTATTCCTATCGGATATTGGTCTATTGATGGCTTTATATCCTATCTCGGTATCTCAGGAATTTCTCAACGGTGAGTTGGATTCGAGAAAAGGCGCAATCTATGAAAATCTGATGGCAATCTTCATCAATAAGTGTTCTCTTCCCCTTTATTATTATTCAAAGGCTCAGGATCATTTGGAGATTGATTTCATTCTGGAAGGGAAAGACGGAATTCTTCTATTTGAGGAGAAGTCAGTCAATAGAAAGATGGCAGCATCCCGTGCTGTCATGGAAGATAGGACACCCTATCATGCTTCCCGCTGCTATAAGGTGATCAGGGAAAACTTCGGTGAAGGAACTTTCTATACTACGATCCCTCAATATGCAGTATCGTTTATCCTGGATAAGATCAGAGAGGAAATGGAGGAAGGTTATTCCTTTGCTAAACTCGAGTATCCAAAAGTGAAATGATACATAAAATGAAACGATAAATGATAGATAAATCTACGGAAAAGAGACGGAGGTATCTATTATGATATAGGCCTGCAAAGGGTAGAAGAGCCAGAGATACCGATTCGAGCGATAAGAGAGATTGCCGTGAACTCTTTTTGCATTGCTCCTATGCTAGACTAGGTGATCATAATTCCTATATCATCTATAAGTCGCAGATCCGAATTTATAATCCGGGTACCATCCTGAGAAATATTGATCCGCTCCGTTTTGCCTCAGGTGCTATAGGAAGCAAAATCAGAAATGTTCTCATTTCACAGACCTTATGTGACTATGGCTATATCGATGCCTTTGGCACGGGATTTGACCGTACCTTCACTTTAAGTGCCAAGGAAAATATCGAATATCAATATCACAACGATAAATTCGGCTTTGCTTTTGTATTCCAGCGAAAGAAGGATTTTCTTGAAAATGTAGAGGTGAAAAGAGAGGATGAAAGAATTCTCAATCCATTGGATGAGTCTATCCTGACAATCATCCGTGAGAACAAATATGCTGCCGTCTCACGGATGAAGGAAGAGACTGGGAAATCGATACCGACCATTCAAAGACATCTGAAATCACTGACAGAATTCGGATATCTTAGAAGGGTCGGTTCTAAGAAGAGCGGATTCTGGGAAATCCTGAGATAGCATATATAGCATGAAAATCAAAACATTCTCTTTGTCATAACTATATGGAATGTTAAAATAAACCACGAGTGAACCAGCATGAAAGAAATTGAAGTAATCCATCTGAGGAAGATATATAACCAGGGAAGCAGCAATGAAGTCAAGGCATTGGATGATGTCTCTTTTTCCTTGGACAAAGGTGAATTCGTCGTCATACTCGGTTCTTCCGGTGCCGGGAAAAGCACATTGTTGAATATCCTTGGTGGATTGGATAACGCCACAAGCGGAATCTATTCCATTCACGGAGAAAATGTCACAGAATTCAATGAGAATCAGATGGCCGATTTCCGAAGAAAGGAAATCGGCTTCGTCTTTCAGTTCTATAATCTGATGCCCAATCTGACTGCTTTGGAGAATGTGGAGCTTGCTGCATCATTGAATGATGACTCTCTCGACAGCAAGGAAGTGATCCGCTCTGTCGGATTGGAGAAAAGAGAAGGGAACTTCCCGTCGGAACTCTCTGGCGGAGAACAACAGCGCGTCGCTATCGCACGTGCCATCGTCAAGAATCCGAATCTGCTTTTATGCGATGAGCCTACCGGCGCTTTGGACAGCAAGACCGGAGGAAGTGTCCTCTCTTTGCTCAATAAGGTAGCCAAGGAATATCAGAAGACCGTTATCATCGTCACACACAATTCCAAGATCGCACAGTGTGCGGAGAAAGTATTACATATCAGCGACGGAAAGCTCATCTCCATGGAGATCAATGAGCATCCGATTCCTCCGGAGCAGGTTCAATGGTGAAACATTCAAGATTGCTTCCTCTTTTACTGAAGATGCAGCTGAGGAACATCAAAAGGAATATTGCTCAGTTTCTCGCTATCATTGTCATCGGTGCGATTGCGGTGACACTGTTTTCCGGACTTCAGGCGAATGCCGATGTCTTTCAGAAACAGATTGATACCGCCTTTGTAAACGGCCAGATACCTGACCTTTACGTAACGACACAGAAGTATGATGAGAAAGATGCAGAGAAGATAGCAGCAATGCTTCCTAGCGAATATCAGTTTGACAAACGACTTTATATACCTGCGAAAATCGGAACGCATTCTGTCTATGCTGTCATCGTTGATTCTTTGCCCAGTCTTGCAAAGCCGTATGAGATTGTAAAAGCTAGTGAAAGCACGACCGAGAGTTACTTTGCCTATCTCGATTCCGCCTGGGAAAAGACAGATAAGGCAAGCTCTTATCAAAGATATGAGTTAGATGGTGAGTTTACCCTCTCTATCGATACCTCCTCTTTCAGCTTAGGGGACAAGGCCTCAATGCTCGATAATCCGAACCTTTATAAACCAGGTGGAATGAACGTTCTTGAGAATGGAAACCTATCGCTGAATATGAAAGTCACAGGATTCATGAACCATCCGGAGAATGTCACGAAATCGAGTTATAACGCTGCCGTTGTCATTCTCTCCTATTCAATGTTTCAGAACTCCATCAATCAGCTCTTGAGCGATAACTTCACCGATTTCGGAAAATCCCTTATCACCATTTATCTGGAACGCTATTTCGGAAGCGGATTCTTGTCGAAGAAAGAACTGAATTACTTCAATCAGTATCTTATCAAGTCGAATGAGAAAGAGCTCGATAAAGGCTGTGTGGAGAAGATCAGAAATTACTTCAACAGCAAAGAGACAAACAATCTTCTTCTGATTACGACAAAGGAAGAGATGCCCTATTACATGACCGTCAATTCTGATTATTCACAGGCCCGCGCTTTTACTTATGTCTTCCCGATGGTCTTCTTCTTCGTCGCTATCTTAGTCATCCTTACGACACTCTCTCAGATGATCATCAAGGACCGAATCCAGATAGGTACTTTAAAAGCTTTGGGACTGAAGAGAAGAGAAATCTTATTCAATTATCTTGCTTTGACTTCCATTCTTGTCTTAATCGGAACCATACTCGGACTTATCATCGGTCCACTTCTTGTTCCGAATATCCTAGGACAGAAATATCAGATTCTCTATTCTCTGCCTTCCAGGACGTATCAGTTCCCTGTTGTCTTCTCTTTACTGACTACCCTTGTCTTCCTGCTTCTTGCCTCTTTTGTCACTTATATCGTGGCAAGCAAAGAGCTGAAACTGAAACCGGTCGATTCCATGAGACCGCTTGTACCGAAGATCAAAAAACTAAAACCAAGGAAGAAGTCTCATAAAAATGTTTTTGCCTTATCCTCTAAGATGGCATTTCGAAATCTGAGGCTTGATAAATTCCGCTCTATTATGGTCATCATCGGAATCTTAGGATGTACTGCACTTCTTGTCTGTGGATTCGGAATTGAGGATACCATCAATTACGGAATCAACAGCGATCATTCCATCTTCTTAAAAAGCGACATCGTCGTAACGATGAATGAATCCAAATCCGCAGAAGAGTTGGAGAATTCACTCCTCACTATCGATGGTGTCGAAAGAGTAGAACCGTATAAGAATACGGAGATGACCTATTACAAGGAAGGTGGAGGACAGGTCACGAAGACGCTCTATATCCTCTCTCGGGACGACACCTCCATTGGCCTTGATATTCCGTCTGATGGCATTGCCATCAGTGAGAAAATCGCAACGACCATTTCGTGTAAAGTCGGTGATGAAATCACTATAGGAAGCGGACAGAAGCAGAGAAAAGCCAAAGTCAGCCTTATCTTCCAAGCGTTCTACTATAACTGTGGCATCCTATCCTACGATAATCCAATCTTGGAGGAATCGGATAAAGCCTATAACTGCGCCTGGGTCAATGTAAAAGACCAAAGCAAAGAGACGGAGATTGCCGATACCATCAAAAACAATGTCAAGAATGTATCCTCCTCTGTCTCTACCGATACCTTCAACGCTCAGATCAAGAATACGATGTCAGGTGTACTGAAGATGACCAATGCTATCAAGATCTTTGCCATATTACTAGCGATTGTCACACTCTATAACCTTGCCCTTCTCACCTACCGTCAGCGTTTTCGGGATATGTCAACTCTCAAAGTGTTAGGATTTCGAAAAAGAGAGATCGCTCTATCGATCCTAGTAGAGAGTATGACATTGACTGCTGTCGGAGTGATACTAGGCTGTATCTTAGGCTATCCATTCATGCTCCTTGTCTTGAATACCAATATCGTTGAGATCGTTCAGTATCTCTTCCATATCAATGCTCTTACTTATGTGTATGCCATCCTATTGACCTTTGCGGTTGCCTTTGCCATCAACCTCTATTTCGGTTATCATACGAGGAAGATCAAGATGGTGGAGTCCTTGAAGGCGGTCGATTAGAAAAAAAGTGCAGATTCCTCGCTTGGGGTCTGCACTTTTAAATCGGTTAGATTTTAATTCAGCGGAGTCAAGGAATAGGTTAGATAGCCATCTGTTACAATCGGCTCTAAAACTATCTTATCATCCTGTGTGAGATAGCCGGTGAATGAATTCAGACTGGAATCGTAACCGGAGACAGTGATGTTTCCGTAGTCATCCATGTCGATATTTGTCAGGCGATAACCGTCGACTGTTAATTCTGTTCTAGAATAGGTTCTAAGGTCATATTTGTAAATTGTATTAGTCGAGTCATCAAAGTAATAGATATAATTATCTGTAATAACATTTGCATTAGGAATCTCTAAAACCTTTTCGATGGTATATGCATAATCAGATTCCATTGTAAAAGAAATTACGCCACTTTCTACGAGACTATAGTAGTATGTTTTGTTCTCAGATGTATAAAGACGAATCGCTTTTGTATATAGGCTTTCGATTAAATGATCGTATGTTTCGCCCCATGCAATTTCTTGTTCAGTGTATTCGTTTTGACATCCAATTGGTCCATTCGTTTTTGAAAATTCCGAAGAGGAATTTAAATAATAATGCTCTGTATCAGAATCAGCATAAATTGTATTCAAATATGCGTCATATTTGAAGGAATTGACACCAGTTGGCAAAGTGGATTTGTTCAGTAAAGTGCCGTTTGTTGTTACTATCTCAGTACCTTGTTCGTTCATGAAATTTCCGTATTTATCAGTTTTTGTGATGTTTAATGAATTAAAGGCTTTATAGGAAAACGACTTGGTAAAAACCAAGGACTCATTTTCTTCTGTAATGCGGTAATAATTATTGTCTTTTTCGGTATTGTCATCTCCTGTCCCATTCGAAATGTACTGCAATTCTTCTGGAATTACATAAAAGGCTTTCGTGCCACCAATAAAATTTTGTTGTAAACCTAACTCATCTTTGACTTTAGAAAAATCATATATTTTTCCAGTCTTTTTCGATAAGAGATACACATTCTCAAAAGGTTTTAATTTCCAACAGTTAAGTTGGTTTTCGGGATAAGCATGGACAATTCGAAGGTTGTAACATTGATTTTCGTATCTGCTTCCATACGAGAAAGCGATGAAATCAGGGAGTTCACAATATCCACTTATCTCAATATCCATTTGGTTGCTGTTGTTTTGAACCTTAAGATTTTTGATGTTATCACCTTCTTGACCAATCAAAGAAAAGGGAACAGTTGAAGTGATCTCGTACTCTTCGCGTTCAATTTTTTGGAATGGATTTACTTCTTTAATATTCTTGTTCTTTCTCGCAAATTTTGCTTTCTTTGTGTTTGACTCAGTTGATGCGTTTGCTGCAGCACTTCCGTAACCGATTGATGTATAGGATGAAAAGTCCTGGATAGTCTTGTTATCCAAAGATATTGTTGCTTCCTTCTCTGTGCTTTGACAGGAAACGGCTAATGTGAGTAACAAAAAACTTGCGACGACAGAATTTCTGATTTTCATAATTCCCCCCAATTATTGTCTGTAATGGTGCTAACGACTCATTACAACCATATTATAGACGAATATGATGCATAGTGTATGTTTTTTTGCATAGCATCGATATAGTACTGCAAAATGATTCAACATTTAAAAAGTGCAGATTCCTCGCTTGGGGTCTGCACTTTTAAATTGGTTATAGTATTCCTACTTTCTTATAGATGTAGTCGACATTCTTCAGGTAGGGATCAAAGGTGAAGCAGGAATCGATCTCCTCTAGGGTAAGATGTTTTCTTACTTCTTCATTCTTTTTTATGTTCTCCTTGAAATCCGTATGGTTTAGGGCGCTATCCATCGCAGAAGGCTGAATAAGATCA
>CAVJZP010000061.1:0-9070 GCA_963654365.1 Oscillospiraceae bacterium | reverse complement strand
GCGCTGGTTTGGTACGAAGATCCTTCTCAAGGTGATAGTGTTACCCATTCTACAACTAATAATAATAAATACGTTTATATCTATGTTAAAATCGAAAGAGTTGCACAGGCTGGCTTAGGTGGCGGAAACACAAAGTCATTAGAGTATGTTTCCTCTATTCAGCTGAGTAAGAGTAACATCACTCCTTCTGATACATCTTCTGCTCGTTACTATATTGCAAATAACGTCTTCTTAGAAGGTAAGGATATCAGTGATACCATTACCAGTTATAAACAGAGCGATAATACAGAATATAAGTATCCATCGGATAGTTCTGCTGTATTGTCCGGCAGTTCAGAACCTGCTGTTTGTCAAAAGATGGCGGATTCTGAATTGAAGACTCTGACTACGAAATATCAGAGCGTCTATGGAGCAAGTACACCATATAAGTTCTGGGATACAGATAATAATAAAGCTTATGAAAAGAATGCCTTTGATATTGTCTCGGTTAATACGATAAAGAGTGATGGCAAAACATTAGAGAATATTCCTTTCCCGTCAACGAGTTACAATGATACGGATACTTACTTTATCCGACCTGAAAAATCAGGATTCTTCAGCGTTGTTGTCAAGTTCAATATGACATCCAATGCAGTCAGTAATAAGCATTATCGTACAATTTCCTATACTGCCTGCGAAGTCGCCTTAGCGTTAGCACAGCCCGCGTATAACTATGTTTACCTCTATGAACAGAACACGACAATCAATATGAATGGCCACTTTGTTGTAACGGATACGACAAAAGGTAACTGGTATGCTTATGCTAAAATCGATTACGGTAAATCTCTTACCTATGACACGGAATTTACTTCTAGAACATCAACTAGAACCTGGACGTTACGTGAACTGCTCGGTGGTGATACGATTTCTAAGCATCTTACGAACCATCTCACTGGCCGTGAATTCCGATTCAATTCCTCTGGTGAATCCATCAAGGTAAAACGTAATTACGCGTTTTACATCATGGATGGAGAGTGGAAAGAGGGCGAAGTCAAAGATCAGACTCAATCATAAATCAAAACAGCCTATGCCGAAAACTGGCATAGGCTGTTTTCATCACGTTCCACTTTTAGAACAAGTCGTCTAGTGTGATTGTTTTATTGATGATATTGGAATAAGGATTCTTTTTTAATCCGTATGTTGTGATCAGAACCAAGGATACTGATTTGTTTTTGTTGCCCTTCTGGAATACATCTATCTTGTTTAAGAGATTGAGATGATAGTCTTTGCTGATTTCAAACGGATTGATGGAGAATTTGATTTCGCATAGGTTAGCAACATTGTCTCTTCTGTCTATGACAAGATCTATCTGAGTTCCTTTTACCTCTTCTGTTCCTATTGTGCGATAGGAATAGATGACGGAATTGACCCCGAGTATCCCTAACGCGCTCTTTATCTGATTGATATGCCTTTTGCATAGAAGTTCAAAGGTAGGCCCTAGATAATTCCTTCTCTTCGGTAAATCCGTTAAGTTGCTCCAATAGTGCTCCATTCCATAATTCTCTTTGAGAAAGTCAAAGTAGAATAGGGTATAGAAGTCGGATAACTGATAGATTTTCTCTTTTCTGTTGGAGAATGTGATATTCTCTGTTATAAAGCCAGAATCGATCAGATCCTGTAAGATATTGGTCAGTGCACCATTAGCAGGAATTCCGGATTTCTTTGAAATTGAGGACCGGTTGAGTCCGTATCGATTCTTGCTTAGGATTTCTACTATCTTGATATACCTAGGATCATTGGAGAATAATGTAGAGTACAACCTCTGGAATTCATCCCATAATAGACCATGCTCTTTAAAGAAAATCATATCGATGTTCTCATTCAAGGAGAGAGAGGCATCCATCTGACTCAGATAGAAAGGAATGCCACCCATGATCATATATAACTGAGCGATATCGTAATTGCTCCAATGAATGTTCTGTCTCTCTAAATATTCTTTTGTTTCTTTCAGATTGAAAGGTTCTAGATACAGTCTTGCAGAGTGACGGTTGAAGAAGCCGCCTTTATTGCAGACAAGCTTATTGGTAATCCATGAGGAAGCAGAACCGGCAACAATGAATAGGAGATTGTTCTTTGCGTTTCCGTAGTTGTTCCAGAAAAACTCAAAAGCAGGAAGAAAACCGCTCTTCAAAGAGTCTAGCCAAGGCATCTCATCCATAAAGACAACCTGTTTTTCATCACAGGGAAGAGAATCCAGATAATCCTCTAAGGAAGAAAAAGCTTCTAACCAGGTCTTGAAGGAATGAGGTTTTCCATCCTTCCTCGATAATTCCATTGCAAAATTGGAAAGCTGGTATTGCCTGTTCTGCTTATAGACTCCAGTGATCTTGAAAGCAAACTTGTTTTCAAAAGACTGATTGATCAGAAAGGTTTTTCCGACTCTTCTTCTTCCGCAGACAATGACAAGCTGGGACTCTTTTGACTGGTAACACTTCTCTAAAACAGCGTATTCTTCTTTTCTTCCGATAAAGTTGGCGTTATTCATTCTTCTACCCCCTTTATGGATATTATAAAAGATAGGTCGTCTAAAATCACTAAAATTCTGATGTTTTAGACGACCTATCCATAGATAGTGAGTCTAAAAGGTTCATTTTTTACTACTTTTAGACGGGTTATCCTGATTTTATGGTCAGAAGCTGAACTTCAGTGTGGTCGGCTGATGGTC
Organism: Oscillospiraceae bacterium; assembly: GCA_963654365.1. Lineage (GTDB taxonomy): Bacteria > Bacillota_I > Bacilli_A > RFN20 > CAG-288 > Enterosoma. Next base: position 6,366 of record CAVJZP010000061.1, on the reverse strand, counting down.
GGAATAACGGAATCCGGTATCTCCGACTTTGGTGGTCGTGACACTGGTGACTTTGACATTCTTGCTGACAATGAAGCCGTCTACCGTGGAGACAAAGGTGTAACCTCTCTCCCATGTGACATCACAGTCTCGGCAGCTCGGCTCTTTGTCATCGGCGTAGATGGTGAAGGCATCATCGAACTTGGATGTCTTGTCATCTTCGAACATATAATTGAGCCAATCCGGTTTCTTCTGTTTGATGATATCCTTATAGGCGAAGTTATCTTTGTCGTACTGAGTATACATCGGATTATTGGTGATCAGGTCGTGGTTATAGTCTCCGGCTGCGATGACATAGTTTCCTTTGTCATATTCCGCCTTCATGAAGGAGCGAAGCTCCTCAATCTGTTTGTTTCTAATGGTTCCTCCTTCATCGTAGGCGGACATATGGGAATTGATGAGGACAAACTCTTTTCCGTCACTGACTTTGATCCTGTTGACGCTGAAGCAGCGGTCCAAGTCAAAGAACTTGGAGAAGCCAGTGGAGATGGTGTACTCCTTTCTGTTGCTCTCCTGGATATTGTATTTGGAATAAGTAGCCAAACCTGCCTTGGATTTTCCGTGTGGATCATTCAAAGGGTAGAAGAGATAGGCGGAATCGAAATTGACAGCAAAGGTATTGTCATAGCTAGTCAAGGTATCTTCGAATGCTTTCTTCTGATCGATATGATAGGATCTGTCCGAATCGATATCGACTTCCTGTAAGGCGTAGAAGTCGCTGTTGAGCTCTTTTACAAGAGAGACAGATCCATCCGTATTCTTCTGTACATCCTCTTTGGAGATGCCTTTTCCGTACTTTCCGGCTGTCTTGTTTCCGTTCTCATCATAGCCCGTATCCATGAAGAAGGTATAATCCGGAGAATAGGCTCCGAATCCGATATTATAGGAGGTAAGGGTGAACTCTTTTCCGGTCTCTATGGTATCAGTGGATGCCTTTTTTGTGATATCCAGTGTCGTATCTCCGATACGATGATAGGAGAAGACCACATAGGATAGATAGCTAAGACCAGTGACTAGAGGCAATCCGATCACGACGGCACAAGTAATGGCGATAATCTTCCCTACTCTTTTCTTGCGTTTGTTTTCATTTTTCATATTCTGCGACCTCTGTTTAATGACTATGATAGCAAAAATGAATGAAGATTGCACACTTTGTTAACATTTGACTACAAACGATTGCCGATATTCCGAAAAGGGTATCTTTATGAGCTTGAAAATCGATTGGAAACGCTTTCCGAAAAAAAGAGTTTTAGATTGTTTTCAATCTCTTATAATGATATAGTTCGTTTACGAACAAAGGAGGAAAACATGGATGAAAAGATGCCGTTAGGCAGAGACATCCATCTGACTTCCTCTGTGATCGATTCCTATATTTCTAATTATGTTACTGGCTCTGGAGATACGAACCTGACAGGGATTGAAGGACTGACCCTTGGATTCCTCGCCCATGATGATTCTCCCAAGTCGATGAAGGATGTGATGGATAACTTCCACATCGCTAAGGCGACAGCCAGTCAGACTCTGACCGGCTTAGAGAAGAAAGGCATGATCCGACAGGAAGCGGATGAAGATGACAGAAGAAAGAAGATGATCATTCTGACAGAAGAAGGGAAAAGGATTCAGGACTGTATCGACCATAAGTTCGAAGTCATGAACTCGATTCTCGAAGAGGGTATCAGTGAAGAGGAGAAAGAACTCTTTCACTCCATCCTCTTGAAGATACGCTGCAATCTGGGACGAAATTATTAAGGAGGCTCTATGAACTCATTTGCAAAACTTGCCAAATACATACGCGGTTATGGAAAAGACGTGACTTTCACCTGGATCTCCGTCTTTATTGAAGTCGTCTGTGAAGTCGGACTGGTCTTTCTGATGCAGTATCTGATCGATGGCGTCAAAGCCATCGGCTCAGAAGGAAACACGCTCAATTCAATCTATCTCTATTCCGGACTGATCGCTTTGCTGGCGATCATCGCAGCCATCACAGGTATCCTGGCTGGCTATTATGCGGCATCCGCATCCGCTGGATTCGGAAAGAACATGAGAAAGGCGATGTACGATCATATTCAGGACTATTCCTTCAGGAACATCGATAAGTTCTCGACATCCTCTATCGTCACTAGAACGACGACTGATGTCACCAATGTACAAAACGCCTTCATGATGACCATCCGTATGGTCATCCGTGCTCCTTTACTGATGATCTTCGCACTCATCATGTGCTTTATCACGGAGTGGAGATTAGCATGGATCTTCCTAGTCATCATCCCTATCCTTCTCTTCCTCCTCTTATTCATCGCCAAAAAGGTCCATCCTACCTTCATCAAGATCTTCGATACCTATGATGCTCTTAACGAGACCGTCGAAGAGGATCTCGACGGCATCCGTATCGTCAAAGCCTTCAATAGGGAAAAGGTTCAGACCGAGAGATTCCACTCTGTCTCTGAATTCATCTACAAGAACTTCATCTACGCTGAGAAGATCTTATCCTTCAACTCTCCGATCATGAATACTGCCGTATACGGCGCTATGATCGGCATCTCCTACTTAGGTTCAAGACTCATCATCTCCGGTCAGGGACAGGAAAACAGTTTTACCGTCGGTGGCTTATCCACGCTGATCACCTACATCATGATGATCATGATGGCACTGATGATGATCTCCATGGTCTATGTTCAGATCATCATCTCCAAGAACTCGACGGAACGTATCGTCGAGATCATCGAGGAGGTTCCGGATATCGTTACACCCGCAAATGCTGTTAAGGAAGTGAAGGACGGAACGGTCGATTACAGTCACGTCAGCTTCTGCTATCACGAGGGAAAAGAAGTTTTATCCGATATCGATCTTCACATTCCGTCTGGTACGATGGTCGGAATCATCGGTCCTACTGGCTCTAGCAAGACGACATTAGTCTCTCTGATGGCAAGACTTTACGATGCGACAGAAGGCAGTGTCAAGATCGGTGGAGTCGACATCAAGGACTACGATCTGAAGACGCTCCGCGACAATGTCGCTGTCGTCTTACAGAAGAATACCCTCTTCACCGGAACAATCCGCACCAATCTCCTTTGGGGAAATGAGAACGCCGCAGATGAAGAAATCATGAAAGCCTGTGATCTGGCGCAGTGCACCGAGTTCCTCTCCCGTTTCCCACAGGGATTGGATACCCCGATTGCTCAAGGAGGCACCAATGTCTCCGGCGGTCAGAAGCAGAGACTCTGTATTGCAAGAGCATTATTGAAGAATCCGAAGATTTTGATCCTCGATGATTCTACTAGCGCCTGTGATACGCATACGGATGCTCTGATCCGTGAGGCTCTTCAGACAACGAAGAAGGACGTCACGAAGTTCATCATCGCTCAGAGAGTCCTCTCCATCAAAGACTGCGATATCATCCTAGTCATGGAGAAGGGAAAGATTGTCGCCAAAGGCAATCACGATGAGCTGATGGAGAACTGCTCCGTCTATCGTGAGCTGTATGAAAGTCAGTTGGGAGGAGGTGATTTCGATGCCGCAGAATAAAGCAAGAAATGTTTCTCAGGTCGACAAAAAGACCAAGAAGGCGTCTATCAAGAGACTCCTTGGCTATGTCTTCAAGTTCTATCCGATTCAGTTTGTCGTCGTTTTCCTCTGTATCATCTTAGTTACGGCATCCAATGTCGCCGGCAGCTACTTCACCGGCACTATCATGGTCGACAAATACCTCAACCCTGCCTTAGAGCCGGGCGGAAGCATGGACTGGAAGGGATTCAATATCGCAATCACTGTCTTAGCTCTCATCTATGTCGCTGGCATCGTTGCTTCCTTCTTCTATAACTATCTCATGGCCTATATCGCTCAGGGCGTGCAGAAGAAGATCCGAGATGAGTTATACGGCCATATGCAGGTCCTTCCTGTCAGCTACTTCGATACGAGAAGCCAGGGCGATATCATGTCCGTCTACACCAATGATGTCGACGCGCTCCGTGAAATGTTGGCCCGTTCTCTTCCTCAGGTCGTCTCCTCGGTCATGACGATGGTTGTCTGCTTCATCTTCATGATCTTCACGGACCTCATCTTCACCGCCATCGTCATCGCCTTTGCTATCGTCATCTTCTTCGTCACCCGCTTTGTCGCCAAGAGATCGAGCAAGAACTTCGTCGCTCAGCAGATCGAGTTAGGAAAGACCAACGGATACATCGAAGAGATGGTCTCTGGTCAGAAGGTTGTCAAAGTCTTCAACTATGAGAAGAGAAACATCGCTGGATTCGATGAACACAACGAAGAGCTCTTCCGCGACAGCGTCAAAGCTAACCGCTTCTCCAATATCCTGATGCCGATCGTCAATCAGTTAGGTAACCTTCAGTATGTCTTATTAGCCTTTGTCGGTGCTATCTGCATGGTCAAAGGTGTCACCGGATTCAATGTCTTAGGAAAATACGTCATGCAGGTCGGAACGATTGTCTCCTTCCTGATGTACTCCAAATCCTTCGTTCAGCCGATCGGACAGGTCAGCAACAACTTCAACATGATCGTCTTAGCCCTTGCCGGCTCCTCCCGTATCTTCCAGATGATGGATGAGAAGGAAGAGGCGGATGATGGCTATGTCGAACTCTGCAACGCCAAAGAGGATGGACAGGGCAATCCTATTGAATCCAAGGAGTTCACTGGTAAGTGGGCATGGAAGCATCCTCATAAGGATGGAACGACCACTTACACCTGGTTAAAGGGCGATATCGTCATGGATCATGTCGATTTCGGCTATACCAAGGAGAAGATTGTACTTCACGATATTACGCTCTATGCGCATCCTGGTCAGAAGATTGCCTTTGTCGGTCCTACCGGTGCTGGTAAGACGACTATCACCAATCTCATCAACCGCTTCTACGATATCGCAGACGGCAAGATTCGATATGATGGCATCAACATCAACAAGATCAAGAAAGGTGACCTCAGAAAGTCCCTTGGCATGGTTTTACAGGATACCAAGCTCTTTACCGGAACGGTAAAAGAGAACATCCGATTCGGAAATCTGGATGCGACGGATGAAGAGATCGTTGCTGCGGCAAAGCTTGCCAATGCCGATGACTTCATCATGAAGCTTCCTAACGGCTACGACACGATGCTTGAAAATGCCGGTGCTGGCTTAAGCCAGGGTCAAAGACAGCTGCTTGCTATCGCAAGAGCGGCTGTTGCTAACCCTCCGGCTATGATCCTCGATGAAGCGACAAGCTCTATCGACTCTAGAACCGAGGCTCTTGTTCAGCAGGGTATGGATTCCATCATGAAGGGACGTACCGTCTTTGTCATTGCCCATAGACTCTCCACCATCAAGAATGCCGATGTCATCATGGTCCTTGAGAACGGAACCATCATCGAACGTGGCAATCACGATTCCCTTTTGGAACAGAAAGGCAAATACTATCAGCTTTATACTGGTAACGTAAAATAAATCGCGAATGTCCTCTGAGTTGCTCAGAGGACATTTTGTTTGCTTCTATGTGAAGTTGCTTGAACTCTATATCCTTTGATATTCGAACAAATTCATTGCAATACCAGCACAGTAAAAACATATGATTAGTACCTTTTGCCACTGCTTGCATTATTTGAAAACGAAATCTTCAACATCAAAGCTAGGGCGTAAATGTCACTGTAAAACTGATCAGGTTCATATGCTGGATAACTCAAAAGTTTTTTGGTTATTAGAGTCCCTTCCAGTCCTCTAAAGTAGGTTTCTTCCTTATGCGATAAAGGAGTTTTTCAGCGTTAAACCACCTTCCACGCAGATAAATACTCTCACTGACTATGCAAAAACGGTAATAGCAATACAGTTGTTCTATGCTGATAAAGTATATAAAATGATCTTTTTATTAAGTTACTGATTAGGATGTGAAACTCTCAATAATTTGTCATCAAAAACGGCATCACATTTTTTTGTAAAACTATTTATAATATGGCGTTGCAAATACGATTACAAAACGATAAAATGTAATCGTGAAAAGAGTGATAATATGTCTAAAGAGGAAATAATCAAAATAGCCAACGATAACAATGGATACCTTTATTCCAAAATAATGAAAGAGCATGGAATACAAACATCAATCATTGGAAGACTTGAAAAAGAAAAACTTCTCACCAAAGTTGCTCGAGGTGTATACATAACCGACCAAGGTATAGAGGACGAATTTTTCATCAACTCAATAAAATATAGCAGGATAGTGTATTCCGGGGAGACTGCTTTGTTTTTGAATGGCCTGTCCAATAAGCAATCGCCCATCAAGGAATTCACAATACCATATGGAACAAATGCTCCTCAAATCGATGGGTATGAGATCAAATATTCAA
>CAVJZP010000060.1:0-9404 GCA_963654365.1 Oscillospiraceae bacterium | reverse complement strand
GAATAATCAAGAAGGAAGGAAGCGGCAGAGCCACATTCTACTATTTGAAATAAGCATTATCGATCAATTAGAGATGAATCTTAGATGTTTCATCAGCAATGGAAAAGCCACTCTTTCTAATACCAACAATTGCTTTTGCAAATCCATTATCTCTTGTTTTTATCAATTTATTCAGATAAGAATTTCTTTTTATCCGTGATAATCTCCATTTTGAAATTCTACATTTTTCTCGATTAGATAAAATAAGCAAAGTAAAATGTTAAATTCAAAAAATCTCACCGGGTTGTGCATGACTATCTAAGATAGACATAGGCGTGGTGATTCCTATCAAAAGTTCGTCTGCTCTTTTATCAAGTGATTTCAAGTGCGGCGGTTGTTGAGCCTCAGGAAAGCAAAGCAAATTTTGAGATTTTCGGCATAATCGTCAATTTAAAACGTAAACTCCCATAAAATTTATACGCTGTAAATTCAAATCTCTGAAAATGCCCATGAATTCTCAGAAAAGAGAACTCCGGGCATTTACTTTTTAACCATAAAAGCGTATAATTATACGCTGTAAGGAGGCGACTTATGATAACTGGAAAGCCTATCAAAATCCCATCCGGAAATGAATTCAAGGTCTTCGGTTCCGGCTATGTGTATTACAAGAAGAACATCAGTTGGGACAAAGAGAAAATGCATTCCGTCGATGACAGGAAATGCATCGGCAAGGTGTGCAAGGATGACCCTTCTTCCTTCCTTCCAAACTCCATTTATTATTCTCTGTTTCCAAACGAACCCATCGTCAATGAACCAGATGCATTAGATGATTATCTACATTTCGGTTCCTATCTTGTATTAAGAGAGGCGGCCTACAAATGCGGTGCCTTGGCCGCCTTAAAGGAAGCCTTCCCTGACACCTGGGAAAAGATACTGGCCTTTTCCATATTCATGATCGATACTGAAAGCAGCCGTTCTCAAAGATACGAGAGATGGGGATTCTCCAATTATTCGGGACTGAATGATATCATCTCCAGTGAGGATGCAAGCAGGCTGTTTGCCTCCATCGGTTTCAGTGACATAGATACATTCCTGAAGAATTACTTCAGGAATTACAAGAAAGCGAAAATATCAAGGAGAGATATCGTCCTGGCATTTGATTCGACGAACATAAACACATCCTCCGATGAGATAGAGACAGCCGAATTCGGCCATGCGAAGAAGAAGGAGAAGCTTCCTATCATATCCACTGCGATGGGCGTTGACGAAGAGACGGGCATTCCTCTTTACTATGAGGATTTCATAGGCTCTTTATTAGATAAGACACAGCTGGAGGCGACAAGAAAGAAGGTCAGGGAAATCGGATTCAGGGATTTGTTCTTTGTCTTCGACAGAGGATATTATAAGTCGATAGAGCTCAAAGAATTGGCAAAAAGCAACTTCTTTGCAATCATGGTTCCTGACAGTGTGACCACATCCTTTGATTACATCAGAAGCAACGGCTTCAGGATCAAGGACAACGAGCAGTATTTCATCGCAGAGGAAAACGCCTATGGCATTCAGTCCGAATCGGAGTCTTTCCTAGGCATGAAGACCTACACTTATGTTTTCTATGACGGACAGACCGCGTCAAAATCAAAGGACACATTGCATTCTAAGATTCTGAATCTGAAAGAGACATTATGCAACCAGAAATACAGCAAGGGAATCGCCGAGAACTATTCCAAGTACTTCACCATCACCAAAGGGAAAAACGGACTGAACAAAGTTGAGGAAAAGAATGACGTGATACAGGAGGAAATCAATTTCTGTGGTTTCTTCATGGCTCTCTCAAACAAAAAGCTCACGCCGAAGGAGATGCTTGAGAGACTCAGGAAAAGGGACAAGGCAGAGAAGACCTTCAGCCAGATGAAGAGCTTCTTGGACGGCGAGAAATCGTACTGCCATGGAACGAATACATATATCGGAAAGAACTTCATCACCTTTTTTGCTCTGGTTATGAAGCTTTCGTTCAGATATTTCGAGAAGCCATATTTTGATAGTGAGAAATATAAATCAAATGATACAACAGCGACAGTATTGGGCTATGCTTCGAAACTGATCGCATATAAGACGAAGAACGGCTGGAACCGCAAATACGCTCTCACAAACAAGATGAAGCAGATATTCAAAAACCTGGACTATGATGAAACCAAAATCGATCAGTTCTTGACTGCTGAATTATCCAAAAGCGTACAAATTTGATGGGAGTTCACGTTAAAAAATGAGATTTTCGGCATTTTAACAGTTTTAAAAATTGAGATTTTCGGCATTCTGTGTTAAAATCAAGGCATATCAGGAGGAAATCTATGGCCAATAGAGTATTCAAAAGAAAGATATATCAGGAAATGTTAGATTGGAAAAAGACTTCCAAAGGAAAAACGGCATTGCTGATAAAAGGGGCAAGACGTGTCGGAAAATCTACGGTCGCCGAAGAATTTGCAAAGAAGGAATATTCCAGTTACATCCTTATTGATTTCTCTATTGCTCCAATAGAAGTCCATCATCTTTTTGAAGACATTTCGGATCTGAATTATATATTCCTACAGCTTCAGCTGATTTATCATGTCGATTTGATAAAGCGAAAATCCGTCATCATCTTTGACGAGGTTCAAAAAGAGCCGCTTGCCCGCCAGGCAATCAAGCATCTCGTCAAAGACGGAAGATACGATTATATTGAAACGGGTTCTCTTTTATCGATAAAGAGGAATGTCAAAGATATTCTCGTTCCCAGCGAAGAGACACGCATAGAAATGGTTCCGATGGATTATGAAGAGTTCCGATGGTCCTTAGGGGATAAGGTTACCATTCCCATGCTGAGAACTGCTTTTGAAAAACGAATCTCATTAGGCGATGACGTCAATCGAAGAATGATGCGCGATTTCCGATTGTACATGCTAGTCGGCGGCATGCCACAAGCTGTCTGCACATACATCGAAACCAATAATTTCAAAGAAGTCGATAAAACGAAAAGATCCATCCTAGAACTGTATCAGGATGACTTCCGGAAAATAGATCCTACAGGAAGAGCCAGCATGATGTTTTCTGCCATACCGTCCCAGTTAGCCAAAAACGCAGCGAGATATCAGATTTCCAGCGTGATTCCAAATGAAAAAGCAGATAGGATCCTAGGGATTATTTCCGATATGAAGGATTCCATGACAGTCAATCTAGCCTATCATGCCGATGATCCTAATATCGGGATGTCGTTACTTGAAGACATTCAGAAATATAAAATGTTCCTCAACGACACAGGATTATTCACCACTCTTGCCTTCATGGATAAGGATTTCACGGAAAACATCATCTACGAGAAACTTCTCAACGATAAATCAGATACTAATTTAGGATATCTGTACGAGAATATCGTAGCCCAGATGCTCTATGCATCCGGAAACAATCTATTCTATTATTCTTTCCCAAAGGAAGGTTCAAAACACACCTTTGAAATAGACTTCCTGCTATCTAAAAAAGACAAAGTATGTCCAATCGAGGTAAAATCATCCGGATATAAAACACATGCATCCATCGATGCATTCTCTCAAAAATTCTCCGATAGAGTCTCTCAGAAGTATTTGATTTACACAAAGGATCTAAGAAAAGACAAAGACTTGCTTTGTATCCCTGTCTATATGACTATGTTCCTTTAAACACCAACCAAAAGAGGGACTGATCAGAGTTCCTCTTTTGACTTGAATTGAATTCCTCTCTTAGAGTGCCCACTTATCCAAGTTCTTGGATGTCTTGGATATGATCTTCCTGTTTTTCACGACAAACTGCATCTGTCTGACGATGGTTCCTCCTCTGAGGTAACCTTTCCATTCATGGCTCTCGTAGGTATAGAGAATGCTTCCCCCTAAATCCAATGTGGAATCCGGAGATCCTGCCAAAGAGAAAAGTTTCGTTACATCATCACCGACATGACAGGCTGCGTACGCTTTTCTCCATTTGCCTGCCACATTCGAACAGCCTAGCGTTGTATGTTCTGACATAAACCTGACTCCTTTCTTTCCTGCTTTTTATTCTGCTTTTCCTTCTGGATGGATACGGTGGATGATATCCATAGCAAGTTCACTTGGAGAGTAAGCGGAATCTCCTTTGGAGATAAAGATATTTTCTGAATGGAACAGATCCACAAACATCTGATAAGAGGCGGTCTTCTTCTCTTTTTCGGAGAAGATAGCATAGTTGACTCCTAAGGGATGAATCTCGATATACTGAATATCATCGCTCTCATCCATGAACGCATCATCGACAAGATATTCGTACTTCCCGAAATGAGGTCTCTTGTACATATGATTTCCCTTCGTGACACGATAGGGAACGTCATCCGTATCGATGAAAGGATGGATCAGAATGCGGGAATAAGCTTTCATTCTAAGAGCGTAAAGGGAAGAGAAGTCATTAGCAACGATCATATCGGGATGATATTCCGAGACGACTTTTCTTACCTTTTCCATTCCGTAATAGGGATCTGTGGGGATATCGATGAGTTTCACAGGATACGGAAGCCTCTTTTTCAGTTCTAAGCCGAGAGGATCCTCTTTGTTTTCACCTAATCCGTGGAGATAGAGAATACGGAAAGAGCCGTCTTTGCTCTTGATATACTCTTCTTCCTCTTTCTCTTCTTTATCGAGCTTAGCAAGTTCTTCCTTCTCATCCTCAGTCAGGGATTCCGGATAGAGCTCTCTTTTACACTGAGAGACTGTCTTGCTCTCCGTTAGGACATCCTGAATCATATTCCGGATTACTTTTCCAAATCCGTTATAGAGAGTCTCTAACTTCTTTTTCATGCGAAGGATCTGATCTTCTGTCTCATCCTTTATTGGGCTATAGAGACGGAATTCATGATAGGAATCCGATATCGACATATTTGAGTCGGCTAAGGCATCTGATTCATGGACTCCTCTTCCGATCAGAAAGGCAATGGCTAGATAAAGGCTTCCCTTTGACTGAACAAGAGGATTGTAGCGATTGAGCATCGCTTCGCGGAAGACAAGAGTCTGTTTCTCGGAATCGATATCCTGATCGAAGAGCTTCTTCGCTTCCTCCAATCTTTCCTCATCTACCATGGGGATGAAAGGAAGACCTTTCTCCTGCATGTATTTCTCCGCATAGCTTCCCTCATATCCATAGACATGACAGCCGAGAGGTTTCTCAAAGCATCCGTCAAAGGCATCCTCTGCAATATCAGTGATGCTAGAGGGAAGATAGAGATAGGCAAGGCTTTCACATCCTTTGAAAGCCCCCTCTTCGATCGTAGAGACCGACTCTCCTAAAAAGACTTCCCTCAGGTTTCTGCAGTCTTCAAAAGCATGAGCGGATATCTTATACACGCTAGAGGGAACGCTTAAAACAGAGAGGTTCCCTCTTTTCTGAAACACGCCTTCCTCGATTACGCTTGGATGATTCGGAAAGGACAGATGGTTTTCATCTTCTAAATTAAATTCTAATGCCATAATTATTTCACTCCATAAAGATTTTAAACGATAGGGAGGAAAAACACAAAAGAGAAGAGCAAATCCGAATGAAAATTTTCGATATTTATTCCTTTTGGACTAAGTCAGAGACTGAAAAATATCATTTTTCTGCCTGATTCGACTTATACACCTCTTTTGCAAGAAGAAGGGAGGCCCATGTCTTTGGCCAACCCGCATAGAATGCAATGTGTGTCAGAGATGCCACCATCTCTTTTTCCGTGACGCCGTGATTTTTTGCATTCTCTAAATGATACCGTAATGAGGAATCGGTTATCCCCTGTGAGACGAGCGAAATCACAGTGATCAGGCATCTCGTCTTTAAATCGATATCCTCATTGTTCCAGTCTTCTCCGAATAGGACATCATCATTATAGTGAGCAAAATCCGGAGCAAATCCGAACAGCCTGTCTCTTCCTGCATTTTGTACAATCCTCTTCTTTTCCTCTTTCTCTGTGACTCTTTCATATTCTTCGTCAGTCACTTTCTCACACCACTTTGTAGAGCAGTCTTCACCTGGAATCTCTATTGCAATATGGGAGAAGCAGCTATCTTTCTTTGCACCGTGCCAATGCTTGACATTGCTTTGTACGAGGATGACACTTCCTGAAGATAGGCTGATGGCTTCTTTCCCTTCTTCCTGATACCATCCTTCACCTGCAATGCAGATAAGAAGCTGTCCTCCTCCTTTTGTCGCATGATGGATATGCCAGTCGTTCCGACATCCCGGTTCAAAGGTGACGTTTGCTATAAAGATGCCATCTTCTTTCCTTGTCAAAGGATTCAGATACGAAGTTCCAGTAAAATACATCGCATAAGCGTCATTTCTTTTCCCTTTTCCGAATACATTGATCTGATCAAATCTATCCTCATCCATTGTTTTCATATCATTCTCCTCTATTTTGTCAGATACTTTAGCCAAAGAGCACCACAGTCGAACACTTTCACATCTTTCAGTTTCAGTGGTGTAACCTCGTTTGACATCTTCCGTCCATCAAAGACAGCACCCATACCCTCTCTTCCATCAATGCCAGGTCCGACAAGCACACTGATCTCATCCAATAGTCCTTCCTCTAAGAAGGAAGCGTTGATATGACCGCCTCCGACGACAAGCATTCTCTTCACAGAGAAGATGTCCAAAAGCAGTTCACAGGCTCTTGAAAGGTCGACTTTACCAATTCCTGTAGCGATATAAGAGATATGTCTCTCTTTCAGATATTCCAGATAGGATAGACTCACTTCTTCACTCACTAGGACAAGAAGAGGTTTCTCTTCCTTTTCCTGGTCTTCCCATAATAAGGTTCCTTTTGTATCGACGATGACTTCATATCCTTCCTTATCACTGGCTTTGAAATACTCTTCCTTTCCTAATCTTGTATCATCATCGGAATGGAACTTTCCTTTCAATGCCATCTCTTTTTCTGCAGTCACTCTTCCGCTTAAGTGAGTAGATGCATGAAAGGAATCCAAAGTCCTGTAATACTCTTCTGTTCCTTCTAGTTTTTCTGTCATCGCGCAGTCGATTCTCCCATCCAATGACATCATCATATGAGAGATGATATAAGGTCTTTTCATTTTTTCTCTTTCCTTTCCGTGCCAAGTAGAATACACTATAATGATTCTAAGACCTAAAGTCGACTTTAGGTCAAGAGGCAGATTCAAAAAGGAGAATCATTCATGTACTATACCATCGGTGAAGTCGCAGAGATGTTTCATCTCTCCATATCCACATTACGTTATTACGATAAGGAAGGACTCTTTCCGAAACTGAAAAGAGAATCGGGAATCCGGAAATTCACAGAGAATGAAATAGAGACTCTTCGTGTCATCGAATGCCTGAAGAAATCAGGACTGGAGATTAGGGATATCCGTCAGTTCATCTCTTGGTGCATGGAAGGTCCTTCCACCTACCAGAAGAGATACGATCTGATTCAGAAGCAGAAAGCGAAAGTCGAAGAGGAGATAGAGAAACTGAACAAGGCTCTCAGCATGCTCAAGTACAAGTCCTGGTATTATACAAAGGCATTGGAGACAGGAAGTGAAAAGGAAGCAAAGTCCCTGACTCCCAATCACCTTCCAAAAGAGATAAAGAGAGCATACGAAAAGTCTCATAACTGAAGCACCCTATTTTCTATTTTAAAGTTGTTAAATATTTGAACCAACGAAAAAGTGACTGGAACACTTCCAAGTCACTTTTTCTGTAGTTTCAGTTATCTATCAGCGAACGGAGTATTGCTCACCGTCGTTCCTTCGCCCCAGTCATTGTTTACGATATCGTAGAGGATTCCATCGGAGAGAAAGTTTGCCTTGATGATGGATTTACTCTCATCACCGCAATTCGTTGCTTTGTTTCCTTTGATGATGATCTGGGTATCCGCGCCGACGTTTCCAAAGCGGATGATTCTTTCCGGAATGTTAGAGAAGGTGTTATCCTTGATAATGACAGTGCCATGATCGACCGGATTGACATTATCCTGAATGGCAATGGCGTTATGTGTCGTCGTATCAAAAGTGCAGTCGGTGATTCTAACGCCATAGATGTTGCTGGTATAAACAGACTGATAGCAAGTATTGAAACTGCAGTGGTCGATGACTAAGTCTGTCATCTTGCCTAAGTTCCCCTCACTGGCGTAATGAAGTCCTTTATTTGTGGCACCTGTGATCGTTCCAGCGGTGAAGGTGCAGTCTTTGAATGTCATGCCAGCGATGATGGTCTCGCTCTGTGCGGAATAGATGGTGCTAGGAGCAGTGAAGTTGATTCCTTCTACTGTGATGTTCTCCCAGTTCTGAGCAATATAATAACCGGAATTATCATAGAAATCCTTATCGAGGACATAGTCATGACAGGCTTTGTCTGCAGAGCCGACCATATGTCCAGCCGTAGCATTGATGCCAGTTACTGTGACAGTGGCACCTTCTTTCGCTTTCAGTGTGACATTCTTCATATTGCGGACATAATAGGAGGAAGCAGAGGATGTTCCGCTATTCTTTATCTCTACGAATTCATCATAGGTCTTCTTGTTCTCGTTGGAGATTCCGCCGATATAGTAATCGGTATTGCTTCCTACTTCCTTGGTAGCTCTTCCTAATTCGATGGCTGAATAATCACCGGCAGTCAGGACTAAAGTCATATTGTCGATAGAGCCATGCTCTCCATCGAGATAACTCTGGATCGTAGAAGGTGTGACCTCATAGACGCCTTTGAAGGCATTGCCCTGAACGGCTTCTACTCCATAGGATAAAACACATTTCTTATCCTGATATATATTGTTGCAGTCCGAGGGAAGTTCCACACTGACATTGACAAGGATGTCATCGCTTCCGACAGCAAGATCGACATAATCGGAACGGACGGTCTTTCCGGATAAGGCTTTATCATTGACCTTGATGACAAGACCTTTATAGAGTCCATCATCTTCCTTCAAAGAGGCAACGGTACGATACATGGTGTTGACATTGCTATCGTTGTGGATAAGGACATCGAAGGTGACCTTATCGCCAGGTGTCATCTTGTCGAGCGTGATGGTATTTCCTGAGATGGTTGCTGTTCCACCATTGGTGAAAGTTCCTTTGACTGCTGTCTCTTCTAAGATATCCGTCTTTGGATCACCTTTGAGATCTACACCGGAATAGGTGGCGACATTGGTAAGAGTCGCTTTGACATCGACCTTACCAGAGACGATCGTCACATCTGTTTTGCTCTCACTGGTAAAAAGAGCATACGTCGTACCAATAGCGACACCGCCAAAAGCAAGAGCGGCAACAGCCGAGAGAATAATGCTTCTTCTGACTTCCTTCGTCTTTTTCATAATTTCCTAGTACCTTTCTTTATTCGGAGAAAGGAATGACATAGTTTCCCTTTCTTCACTAAGTTAACTTTATCAAAAAAAAAAAAAAAAATACAAGGGG
>CAVJZP010000059.1:0-9597 GCA_963654365.1 Oscillospiraceae bacterium | reverse complement strand
TAGTGAAGGTTCTGAGCCTTATAGTGCTTCGATATGAAGAATCGTATTTCCGGTTTCCTGATAGACATAGTACCAGACAGAGATGGCGGATTCATACTCCAGGTTCATAAAGGAATAGATTGTAGCATTTCTCGGAGTGTCTTCTTCTGTGACTTCCCAATCGGTATACAGTTCAAATCCTTCCGCGATGAAAGAAGAAGTGACAAGGCTCTTGACTTTTTCGACGTCAAGGTCAGTACCGAAGCTATAATCCAGATAATCTAATTCACTGCTATGTGTGACAGTAGGAGTATATCCTTTCTTTTTGATCAGATCAGAAATGCTATCGATAGCAGAGGCGGGAGTATAGACTAAGATGTTCTTCGCTGTGACGGTGCACTCAATGACACGAGGATTCTCTTCTCCAGGCACATTCATCGTCGCTTTGATGATGGCAGTGGTCCCTTCTTCGACATCCTTAGCAACCGTTACCGTTCCACTCTCTGGATCGACTGTGATCTTTCCTGTCGTATCGCTGGAGGAATAGGTGATCTTGTAAGGCAGCATATTCGATACGACTTCGAGTTTCTTTGAGAATCCGATTGCGACATCGCATTCCTTGTTCACAAAATAGAATTCGGCTTTATGTTTTTTCTTAGAGCCTGGGCGGATAGAGACCTTCATCTCTCCTCCACCGCCTTGGATATCGACGGATTCTCCTGTCACAGTGACTGCAATCTTTCCTGTCGGATCTTCAAATGTATCTTCCGATTCCTTATACCATCCAGCATTGTATATCGAATCATAGAATGCTTTATAAGCCTGGTAATTGACATCATAGACGGAGATATCGATCCCTTCCTCCTTCAAAGCCAAAGAACGGGCAAGAGCAGCGATCTGAGCATCTGTAGCATCTTCTGATAAACCATATCCGCCTGGCAAGGATTTGATATCCTCATAGAATTGCTGATACTTGGCATCATATACATCCTGTCCTAAGATAGAGTATTTGATCTTCTTTCCGGTGTCGGGAATAGAGGTGGCATCAAGAGAGGGAATCGTGACGCCATCGACGCCAAGAAGAGAAGAGAGAGTCTCATCGATCTTATCTGTCGGCCAGGAAGTGACAAAGGTGCTTGTCGGCTCTGTCACATTGATGACGACCTGGTATCCGACAATATTGCCGTCGCTGTCGGTCAGATCGTATGTTGCAAAAGAGACGGTCTCATCCCAGGTCATCTTCAGGACCTGAAGCTGATTGAGATTATATTCCTCATAATCAAAAGTGGAAGAGCGGTTCAGTGTAGAAATATAATACGAGTCATTCTTCTTAAACACGGAATAGGTTCCATTCTCAGCTATCTCATACTTAGGAACCTCCACTCCGGATTTCTCTTTGATCTCATCGATGATGTTGCTAGGCCACGATTTATAATTGGTGACTTTCGGTGTGTAAAAGATTTTGAAATTGTTTCCGTTGCTGTAATAGAGCATGATATCGATATAGGAACCATCCGTCATGGTTTTCGTAAGGACATAGGCATTATTCCCGCTGCTTAATTCTTCATCGAGAACATAGCCAGCATTTATCAGGGCTTCCGAATATTCCTTTGTCAGGTCATAGACATAATAGTCAAAGATCTCCATCGCATTGTAGGTCAGTTCATTGACTTTGTAGTCTGTGCCTAATGCGATGAAGGGCAGTGTTTCCGTTGTGATCTTCTTGATTGTCTTCTTTTCCGTCTCATTCCACTCCATTGCCGTATTTACCGCGGCAGACATATCGTTATAGCAGCGGATGACATTACAGGAAGGTATCGATTCTCCTCCATCCACATCCTGTTTCGGAGAGAAGAAATAAAGCATGTCGTATCCGACTTTCTTATCCGCCGATGCTTTTGTCACCTCAGCGTATTCTGTTCCGGAATCATCCTGTATAACCTCTCCGCTATAGTCACGGATTGCGTTCCATCCGAAATCCTCCAGATACTGATAGTAATCGATGATGGAAAATGAAGTGGATTCATCTCTGATCTCCAGATAAGTGAGATCACTGTCGAAATCATTGACTTCCTCTACGGTGACTGTTCCGTTTAAAAGTCCGACTGGATAAGGAAGAATTTCACCGCAGTAGATCCTCATCAGATTCTGCTGTTCTTTTGTCCAAAGGCCATAATGACCATCCATTCCTTTCTTTTCGGAATCCTTGGATTCCTTGTTGCTGCTTTCTGTCTGTTTCTCAGTCCCGGTGTCGGTCTTACTCTTGTCACAGGATACAAGGACAGAACCAAGCGTCAATATAGCCAGAAACAGTTTCCCAATATTTTTCTTCTTCATATCAAAGCCTCCTTGAACATTATAGTCACTAATAATCGCCTTTCTAATATAACAACTGAGAATCAGAATTCTATTTCCGCCTGAAAGAGAGGATATAAAAGATTCAAAAGCAGATCGATTCGGAATTTTCATCTCATCCTATGCACTTCCTATATATTTTATCTTGTTTCAGAAAATCAAGGTTACTATAATAAATAAGGTCGTTTCACAATTTTTGGTTGTGAAAAATAAGACATAACATAGAAAAGAGGTAAAACTATGGGTAGAGCACACGAAGTCAGAGCGAAAAAGATCGCACAGACAAACGCCGCCAAATCGGCATTGTACAACAGAGCCAGCAAGGAAATCTATCTTGCTGCCAAGAGTGGTGTCCCTGATCCTAATGAGAACCTCGCATTGAGATCTGCCATCGAAAAGTGGAAAGCACAGCACGTCACCCGTGACGTCATCGATAGAGCTATCGATAAGGCCAAGAGCAAAGATGCTGCCGCCTTTGTCGCCGGAAGATACGAGGGCTTCGGTCCTGGCGGAGTCGCCATCATGGTCGACACATTGACCGACAACGAAAAGAGAGCTTTCGCAGCTGTCAGAGCCTGCTTCACACATCATGGCGGTAAGGTTGGAAACAGCGGTTCTGCCGCATTCAATTTCGTCCGTATGGGTGTTATCTCCTTCGATTCTGATAAATCCGCAGAAGAAGTCGAAGAAGATCTCATCTTCAATAACGAAATCGATGTTCAGTCCATCGACAAAGATGAGAACACCTTTGTTGTCCAGGTCGCTCCGAGCGATTTCAACCGCGCAAGAGATGCCATCGTCAAGGATTTCGGCATCGGCGATGATGATTTCTCCACATGCGAAGTCACTTACATTCCGACAGGCGATACCGTCAAGGTCTCCGATGAAGACAAGGCCAAACTTGAGAACCTCATCGAAGATATGGATGAGATCGAAGACGTTCAGGCTGTTTATCATAACGCTGAACTCTAAATCAGAAAATTCCTTAAGGATATCCTGGCCAGGATATCCTTTTTCAATGTCTTTCTATTTCTGCTTGTTTTTGGTAAAATTCTACTGCTATGAAAAACGAAAAAATCAAAGAACATTTCAAAAAGATGACAAAAAACGACATCGTCTCTCTTATCTGTATGGGACTTGCCTCTGTTTTAGGACTCTATATGTCGATTGGAATGAGCGTATCCATCGCAAACGGAAAGACGCTCTTCGGAGACGCCAATAATCATGAGGATGTGATGGAGACTGTTGTCTCCACAAACGATTACATCGTCTTGACTCTCTTCTGGGTTCTGACCGCTATCGTATTATTCCTCTTTGTCTATTACCTCATCTTCAAGAAACCCGATGAGAAGAAGATTGTCAAGAAAGAGATTGTCGAAGGAAAGACGGTCATTGTGAAAGAAGAGAAAAAAGATGAATCTCGATGATTTGAAAAACGACCTTCAGCTGCTAAAAGAATGCGAGCTTGTCCGATATGAATTAAAAGATGACACGCTTACTCTTCAGGTTGTCGCTGACAACGAAGAAGAGGAAGAAGAACACCATCACGAAGAGGAAGAAGAGCACGACTGCTGTATGGAAGGACTCAACGGCCATCTCTACATCATTCTGTTTTATGGGGTCAAAGACTTTCTCTCCAAAGGGGAAGAATGCGATAACTATGTCTTGAAAGACATGACATATGAAAACAATTCCTTATCCCTTTATTATGACGGGAAGAATCTCTTTGAACCGGATAGTGAACTATACCTTTCCTTCTCCTTTGATAACATCGAAGTCGAGGATGGAGGAAAGATTGAAAGCCCAGAAGTCTGAGCCTTACATTCTTTTAATATCGTAACAGGTTGTCAAAAGCAGAAAAGAAAATCCCACCTGATTTTTATTCAGATGGGATTTTTTGTCATTCGTCGTCTTTTCCGTCGTCTCCGCTCTGGTGATGCTTTTCAGTCACCCTCTCTCTGATCTCAGTGAGGGCTTTGTAGATTTCATCATTGGTAGCATCTGGATGATTCTGAACATAGGCGTCAAACTCACCGATGATGTCACCCATATAGGGTTCTTCGTACTCTTCCGAATAGGAGTCATCATCGTCATCCTCTTCGTGGTCGTGATCATGTTCGTCATCCGTCTCTGCTTTGACGACATTCTTCTCCGTCATGTATTCCGGATAAGTATCATCGATCTTGAGATATTCATGCTCTGGTTCGAAGTAGGTGAACAAAAGACGGAAATGGATAGCGACATCCTTCAGAGCATCGAAGAGCGCCTCCTTAACCTCACTTTCCCTATCCATATACATATCCGGCGCTTCCACGCGGATATTCAGGCGGAAAGAGGTCTGCTCGATGCCATCATGGATGAGGAAGGATTCCGGAGCAAAGAAGACTAGGTCCTCATCTTTGCAGCGGTAGATCTCAACTAAGCGGTTATGGATTTTCTTCGTGACATCAATGGCCTGGTAATAGTCCATGCCTAATAGGGAAACTGTGATCATTTTCTTTTTCAATCCTTTCAATTGTTTTCGTTTTCGGAATCGACATCGATGGAGATATCCACCTTATCCGTGACAGAGCGGAAATCTCTGACTCCCGCTAATACCTTCATCGCTTCATCGACCGACTTATATTTTATCAAGATTGTACGATAATATCTTCCATTAATGTGCGCAATATAAGGAGCAGAGGGCCCATAGATGTTGAAACGGAGTCCCGTTGTCTGTTTCAGAAGATAGTTTTTGATCTGATCTGCCATCGAGATGACCTCTTTCAAGTCAACTCCTTTGACATTGACGCTGGAAAGATACGTATACGGAGGATACTGATACTTCTTCCGTTCCTCCATCTCTTTCTCATAAAAGGAGTTATAGTCCTGTTTGGCGGCCAACTGTATCACCTCGTTCTCCGGGTTATAGGTCTGAAGGAGCACTCTTCCTTTCAGATCCTTTCTTCCTGCTCTTCCGACAAACTGAGAAATCAAATCAAAGGTGTCCTCATTGGCACGATAGGATGGAATCCTAAGTGAGGAATCGGCATCTAAGATAGCAGCGAGTGTGACTTTCGGAAAATCATGACCTTTGGAAATGATTTCCGTTCCGACGATGATGTCTGTCTCTCCCTGAGCAAAGTCGTCGAGAACCTGATGTCTTACCGCATTGGAGGAGACATCCGAATCAAGCCTTGTGATCTTAGCAGAGGGGAAGAAATATCTCAGCTCCTCATAGGCTCTTTCGGTTCCATATCCTAAGGTGAGGAAGTCTTTGCTTCCGCATTCACAGGCAAAACCGATTGTCGTGACTTTATATCCGCAGTGGTGACAGTGAAGCGCGTCATCTCTTTTATGATAGTTGAGCGGAATCGAGCAGTTCGGACAGAGAACAGTCTTATGACAGCTTCTGCAGATATAGATAGGGGAATAGCCACGCCGATTGATCAAGATCATCGACTGTTCTTTCTTTTTCAGGTTCTCTTCGATCTCATGGATGAGGCGGATGGAGAACATGCTGGATTTATCCGGTGAAAGGGATTCTGGATCATTCATATTGACGAAGATGATCTCTTTCTCCTGTGACTTAGCGATCCTCTTATTCATATAGAGAGGATAATAAATTCCTTTCTGAGCTCTCGCCTTATCGATGATTCTAGGAGTGGCCGAAGCTAATAGGACCTTAAGATTCTCGTTTTCGCTTCGCATGATGCTGACTTTGATCGCATCGTAACAGGGAGACTTGTCCTGCTTGTAACTATTGGAATGTTCCTCATCGATGATGATCAGAGACAGATTCTGAACCGGTGCGAAGATTGCACTTCTCGTTCCTAAGACAATCTTAGCCTGTCCTGAGAGGATTCTTTGATATTCATCATATTTTCTGCTGTCGGACAGAGAGGAGTTGAGAATCGATATCGCATCCTTGAAATGGCATTTCAGCAGATAGAGCATATGGTCTGTCAGTGCAATTTCAGGAACGAGGATCAAAACCCCTTTGTTCTCTTTCAATAGTGTCTCAGCGAGATGGATATAGACTTCTGTCTTTCCGGATCCGGTGACACCTTGAAGGAGGAAGACTTTCTTATCCTCTTTCAGAACCTTTGTATAGACCTCTTCCTGTTCGATGGTCAGCTGATAGGGAATCAGTGTCTCTGTCACAATTTCAGGTATAAGGCTGACAGGAATCCCTTTGACTTCCAGTGCCCCCTTTGCAATCAGCTTCTCTAAGGATGCTTTCGCATTGATTTCACTCTTTCGGATTCCATTCTTCTCTTTTCTGACCTTCTCATATAATGCCTTCTCATTCTTGGAAAGAAGCGAAACATCATAATCTTTGGAAAAGATGAAATCGAGAGTCTTCTTCTGTGCTTTCTTCAAAGCGGAATCTTTCGGCTTCAAGGAAGGAGGAAGCATTGTCTGAAGCACTTTGATCAAATCGCACTGATAGTATATGGAGATCTGTCTTGCCAAAAGAAGGAGGTCTTTGTTCAAAAGCGGCTCTTCATCCAAGACCTTTTGAATCTTTGCTATCTTCATGCCGACCTGCTTCTGATATTCTTCGATGGAAAAATCGATTTTCACTGGTTCTTCTATGACAAAGGCAATCGTAGACGTGCTTTTGGAAAAGCTGACCAAAACACGCATTCCCTCATGAATGCCTTCCTTATCGCTGTAATAGGTGAAAGGCCGATCCAATGCGTAGACAGACCTTCCTATCAGAACTTTGACAATATAGATCATTTCTGTTTCTTTATCGTTAGTAGTCTATCATACTTCTTCTCTTTCTGAATGGTCTTGAGAAGAGTTTGTGCCTCTTCATTCAGCTTCTCTTTGTCTAGGATATACTCTTTCTTATCCTTTGTCAGGATGAGAAAGAAGGACTTCGTCTCTTTCATCTTCTGGATTTCATAATAGGATACCATCTCTTCTCTCTCTTCCTCTGTCCTGACAAAATAGTCCATGTGGATTCTATATTCGTATTCTCTCTTTCCCTCCTGCTGCTTTATCGATAACGGAAGAAGGAAGATAATGGCTAGTAGGACAATAAAGAGAAGCACACCAAGGAGGAAGACAACATAGAAGTAGTATATCCGATTCTCTAAGGTTTTCTGAAAATAGATCAGAACGGAGTAAAGGGAAAAGGCAACAACATGGAAAAAGAAGAATTTGATATCTCTTTCATTCTTCATAAGAGACAGAAGAAAATAAGGCAGATAATGACTTTCTTTTGCATTGTATTCCATGAGTTCTCTGTCTATCGTCTCTTCTATCTCTTCCACTTTTCTTTTTTTGAAATATAAGACGAGATGATAGATGAGATTGATCAAAGTGATAAGGACAAAGAGGAAGAAGAAGCCCCAACTGACCAATATCATATCATCAGAAAAAGTCATCTTCGCACTCTCTTCATTCACAGTCGATGTTCCATATAGGACACAGAAGGATATCAGAAGCAGATAATAGGATAGAACGTTCAGGATATTTAAGATTCTTTTCATATTTTTCTCCAAAAATTAGACAAAACAAACAAAAATGTACAAGATAGAATTGTTTTTTCTTTAAACATTCATCTAATTTAT
This sequence comes from Oscillospiraceae bacterium, assembly GCA_963654365.1. Classification (GTDB taxonomy): domain Bacteria; phylum Bacillota_I; class Bacilli_A; order RFN20; family CAG-288; genus Enterosoma. Next base: position 1,699 of record CAVJZP010000059.1, on the reverse strand, counting down.
TTTATCATGCTAAAATAGTTTCGTTTTCAACGGAGGTTAAAAATTTAATGAAAACTTCAAACATTCTCAAAACCGTGCTCTTCATGGTTTTAGGCATCCTCTTATGCTGCTCTGTGATCAATCCCGATTCGTTATTGAACTGGATGATTTCCATCACATTCTTAGTTGCAGGTGCCGTCTACATCATCATCTCTTTCGCCATTGCCCATTCCCTGATGACAGACACTGCCTTATCCGGCGGACTCATCTTGGCCTTAGGCATCTTCTTCCTTCCGACTCTTCCTGGCGGACAGACCATCTACTGGATGGGAGGAATCTCCATGGTCATGATGGTCATCGGATCCATTCTCTTAGTCGATGCCCTCTTAGGTCTTTGCTACCATAGAAGCGTTGCCGGAAATGTCGTTGTCCTCATCGTCGGGGCTGCTCTTCTTGCCATCGGCCTTTGCTTATGGCTCATCGAAGATTTCCGCGAATTCGCAGGATTGATGTTAGGTATCTTCTTCATCGTCTACTCTGTCATCCTTCTTGTCTCATTGATTACCAAAAAAGACATCATGGTCATCAATGTCAAGTCTACAAAGAAGAAATAAACAATCAACTGGATGCCCTAAACTTAGGGCATCCTTTTCTTTATGAAAAGTGAAAGCACACTTGTAACGCATGAAAGCATCCCACCATTCATACCAAAGGATTGCAAGATTCTGATCCTTGGTTCCTTCCCTTCTCCTGTCTCTAGGAAAGTAGCATTTTACTACGCCTATAAAACGAACCGGTTCTTCAAAGTCCTCTCTTCTCTTTTTCATGAAAAGGAACCCATCACAAAAGAGGAAAGGATGTCTTTTCTCACTCACCATAAGATTGGTCTTTACGATGTTATCTACTCCTGTTCGATCAAAGGAGCATCCGACTCTAGCATTGATAATGTCACTCCTTCCGATATCAAAAAGATCAGAAAGGAAAACAAAAGCATCCTTCAAGTCTTCACCACAGGAAAGAAGGCAAGTGAGCTTTATAAGAAGTACATTGGAGATGATTTCATCTCTCTTCCTAGCACGTCAGCGGCAAATGCTAGCATGTCAATTGAGAGACTGATCCATGAATATTCGATAATTCTCTCTTTCTTAAATTGATTATTCCTTTTATTTTTGATAATATCTTATGGCTATGGGGCTATAGCTCAGCTGGGAGAGCGTCTCGTTCGCAACGAGAAGGTCGCGAGTCCGATCCTCGTTAGCTCCACCAAATTGGATAGCAGCCGAAGAACACGATTGTTCGGCTCAAGGTTAGAGGCAAGAGACATTCTTGAACATAACCATATAAGGTGAATCCGAAAGGATTCCCTTTTTTGTTTCAAGAGACAATGTTATTATGTTAACAAGTCCCTCACTCACACCCATTTTCAAAAAAGTCTAACCACAATAAAATAACTAGGACTCCACTTCAGGTTCTAGCTTCTTCTATCATTCTTCAACATATTTGCTGAGTCTTTTTTGCCGATTGTCGGAACGATTTTCCGCCAATCGTCGGAAAAGCCTCGTTAAAAATCATTTTTATGACGTATGATATAGATATATTGAATGGAAGTGAGGTGTTCCCGATGAAAAATTACAGAAAAAGAATTGCTGATGATATTCTATCGAGAAAATCAGAGGGAAAAGGAGCCGTTCTAATAGAGGGCCCTAAATGGTGTGGAAAA
>CAVJZP010000058.1:0-10359 GCA_963654365.1 Oscillospiraceae bacterium | reverse complement strand
GTCTTGGTGTGAAGCAGTTCATGACCTTCGTATCGAATAGGTCGCGGTAGACGACAGAATTCTCTTTGATCAGGCCTTTTTCATAGGCATAATCAAGAATTTCCTTCAATATCGACTCCAGGTCGACGTTGTGATAAATGGTATCGGTCTTCTGATAGGAATCCAAATCGAGAACATCCAATAAAAGGTTGATGGAATAATTGTATTCAAAGGGGGAAATCAGATTCTTTTCCAGTGCGTAAGAAGCCAGTTTCTCAATGTTTTCATCGATGGTAGCCATTAGAACAGTTTCCTTCCGCCTTCACCGACTTCCAGAATAGCGAAGGATGCGTTAAGTCCGGTCTTGGTCTTATAGACTCTTCCGACATTGCATTTGAAGGCATCGACATTCTCATCCTTGACGATGGATACCGTATTTCCGCCCCATCCGCCGCCGGTCTCCCTTGAGCCGTAGACGCCTTTCTGTTCACGGGCGGCATCGACTAAGACATCGATTTCAAAGCATGTCGCATCGTAATCATAGCGGAGAGAGTCACCGGATTCGTTGAGAAGTCTTCCGAAGTTGACAAGGTCATTGTTCTTCAAAGCGATGATGGCATCCTTTGTTCTCTGCTCTTCATAGACAGCGTGCTTGGCTCTGAGTCTTCTGTTCTCATCCTTGATGAGGTCCTTATTGGCTTCGAACTGTTCTGGAGTCAATTCGCAGAGGTGCTCGATATCGAGCTTTGCGGAAAGTTCCTGAACAGCCATCTCGCACTCCGCTCTTCTTTCGTTGTAGTGAGAGGAGACAAGGCTATGCGGCTTGTTGGAATTGGTGACGATGATTTTGCAGCCCTCTAAGACAAGAGGAACATAGTCATAGGAGAGATTGGCGCAGTCGAGGAAGATTGCCTGATCCTTTTTGCCCATGGCGGAAGCAAACTGATCCATGATGCCGCAGTTGCAGCCGTTGAAATTGTTTTCGGAATACTGTCCGATCAAAGCGATTTCGGTCATGGAGACATCGAATCCATACATATCTTTCAGCATGACACCGATGGAGACTTCCATTGCAGCCGAGGAGGAAAGTCCGGAACCCGGAATATTTCCATAGACATAAACATCCAGTCCGCAGTCCATCTTCATACCGCGCTTGTCAAAAGCCCAGATGACACCAAACGGATAGTTGGTCCAAAGTTTGTTTTTGTCATAGGTAAGGTCATCCAAGGAGCGTTCGATCACGCCGCCCTTCTTATAGTTCTCCGAATAAAAGAGGACCTTTCTGTCATTTCTCTTTCTTGCGACAACATAGTTTCCGACCGTAAGCGCACAGGGGAAGACATGTCCGCCGTTATAATCGATATGTTCACCGATCAGGTTGACTCTTCCCGGGGCGAAATAGCCTCGGATATCCCCTCCTTGTGAAAATACCCTTTCAAAAGAAGACTTGAGAATTTCTGGTGTCATAGTAATTTATCCCTTTCCATTTTCGTCAACAAAATTATAGTAAAAAAGGACTTCTCTTTCAATCAGTATCCATTGAGACACAAGAAAAAAATGCTCTGTTTTCACAGAGCATGGATTGATTAGACAATGTGGTAGAGAAGGTCTCCGTAGGACGGGACTGGCCAGCAGTCTTTCGCAATCAGAAGTTCGAGGTCATCGATTGGCTTTCTCAGCTTAGCCATCTGAGGGAGAAGCTGATCTCTGCAGAAGCAGGCTAAGTCTCTTCCTTTGTAGTTCGAGGATTTTTCGATCAGCTGATCGAGTCTTGCTAAGGCAATGCCGGCATCATCAAGGTAGGAGGAGACAAGCATCGCCGTCTTCAAGGTAGTCTTTGGAACAGGAATCTTGCACTTCTCCAAATCTGTGATTTCTTTTGCCATCTTTCCTAAGGCGTTATTGGCGCTAGGGATATACTGCTTATGAGCCATGTGGGACATGGTCTTGCTGTCGATGAGGACCTGCGCTGCATAATTGGCGTATTTGATCTCAGCGCGGGAAGAGAGTTCACTCTCCGTTAAAACACCAGTAGCAAGGAAGAGGTCCTGAACCTCTTTACTGCGTAAGACATCCGTCGCATCCACGGTCGTTCTGAGATTCGGAAGCCCGCGTTTCTCCGCTTCTGCTTCCCAGGCCTTGGAATAGCCATCTCCGTTGAAGATGACTCTCTGATGTTCCTTGAAGGTCCTCTTGATCCATTTGCGGATGGAAGCTTCTTTATCAGCGGATTTCTCAATCTCATCAGCAAAGAGGGAAAGCTCATAGCCTAAGATCATATTGAGGACCATGTTCGGTTCCGAGATATTCTGTAAGGAGCCTGGCATACGGAACTCAAAGCGGTTGCCCGTAAAGGCAAAAGGTGAGGTTCTGTTTCTGTCTGTGGTATCACGGTTGAAGGAAGGAAGGGTCTTCACATCCTTGAAGAGAAGGGATTCTTTCTTTCCTTTCTCGACATTCTTTGTCTCGATGATCTTCTCAACGATACTGTTGAGTTCATCTCCTAAAAAGATAGAGATGATAGCCGGCGGAGCCTCATTGGCACCGAGTCGGAAGTCATTGGTATAGCTAGCGACCGATTCACGGAGAAGACCGGCGAATTCATCGACGCCTTTCACAACAGCGGAGAGGAAAACCAAAAACTGAAGATTGTCCTCCGGATTTTTTCCAGGCTTGAAGAGATTCGTTCCATCCTCTTTGGCAATCGACCAATTGTTATGCTTTCCGCTTCCATTGATTCCATCGAATGGCTTTTCAGCAAGTAAGCAGATAAAGTCGTGCTTCTTTGCCATCTTCTTGAGTACTGTCATCACGAGGGCATTCTGATCAGCTGCAATATTGGATTCCGAATAGATGACAGCCAATTCATGCTGGGAAGGGGCAACTTCGTTGTGCTCAGTCTTAGCCGGGATTCCTAATTTCCATAAGGTCTCATTGACGTCGCTCATAAAGGATGCAATCTTCTCACGGATAGGCCCAAAGTAATGGTCTTCGAGTTCCTGCCCTTTCGGAGCATAGGCGCCGAAAAGAGTTCTGCCGGTGTAGACCAGATCTTTTCTTTCTGCGTATGTAGAAGTATCGACAAGGAAGTATTCCTGTTCCGGTCCAACGTAAGGAACAATCTTCTTTGTCTTCTCATCGCCGAAGATTCTCAATACACGGATTGCTTCTTTGTTGAGGTAATCCATGCTTCTTAGAAGAGGAGTCTTTCCGTCAAGCGCGTCTCCATTATAGGAGCAGAAGGCAGTCGGAATGTATAAAACAGCACCGTAGACATCCGAGATGACAAAGGCCGGGCTTGTGCAGTCCCAGGCGGTATAGCCTCTTGCCTCAAAGGTTGCTCTTAAGCCACCGTTTGGGAAAGAAGAGGCATCCGGCTCTCCTTTGATCAGCTCTTTTCCAGAAAAGTCCATGATTGTCTTCCCGTCTTTGGAGTAGGTTAAAAAGGAGTCGTGCTTCTCTGCTGTCTCCCCAGTCAAAGGTGAGAACCAATGGGTGTAGTGCGTCGCACCTTTGGAGATTGCCCATTCCTTCATTCCTTTGGCAACATCGTCTGCAATCTGAGGATCCAGTTCTTTTCCCTCTTTGATTGTCCTGAGAAGCTTCTCAAAGACATCGGAAGGAAGATACTTCTTCATCGTCTCTTCATTGAATACGTCCATCCCATATTGTGAAGTAACGTCAAAGTTCTTGCCGCTCATGGCTGTTCCTCCTAAAAACATGATAAATCTTATTCTATTTCAGACAGAGAGTAAAGAGAAAAACGATTACATTGAAAAAGAGGCTAGAAAAGCCTCTGATTCTTTAAAGTTGTTTCAACAAATCGACGATATCTTTCTTCTCGTCGTGGAGCAGGAAGGATTCCTTTCCGACGCGAGAGGAAGTCTTTCTGACGGTGGAATTTCCTATGACAGAGACATATCCTTCTCCGCCGTGATCGAGATAACCGACGCATTCACGGATTTCCGGAACTTTGTCGTATCCAAGAAGTTCGGTATTCTCTAAGACGGATGTCAGATAGTTATCGTAATTCGTATCGGTGTAAAGAGATGTCATGACATTTTCCTGAGAGGAGGAGACACAGAGAGAAACGGTGGCATTGACATTGACCGCTTCTTCTAAGGAGGATGCGACATAGATCTTATATCCGTTCTCTTCTAAGATGCTCGACTGAATGCTTTTCAGTTTGGCGATGCTCTCATCGCTTGCTCTTGTCGATTCGCTGCTTTCCTCCGTGTACTCCTGATAGAAGAGGACCGCATCGTAATAGTCATCCGGTATGACGGATCCGCAGTTCTTTACCGTGAAGAGGGAAAAAGGAGAAGCAGCGTTATTTTTGAAGGTGACTTTCTTTCTTTCGCCGTTAGAGTCCGGCAGCGTATAGATGGAGGTAGAGACGGTGCTTTCATCCGCTAAGGAATAGCAGTCCGGCTTATCCGTCTTTTCCTCTCCGTGATACGGATAGACTAAGTAATCGCCGGCTGAGACTTTGGAGAAGTCGATATAATACTTGTTTCCGCTGAAGGCCGTTCTGTTGGTGACAGCAGTGACCGTATCATTGGTCAAATCGTACAAGGAGAAATCGGTCGTTGTCGTATCGGAAGAGAAAGTCTGGCTTTTCAAAGTAGATGGCGTAATCTTATATTCCGAAAGGAAGAACTTCGTTCCGACAAAGGCATAATCGCTGATTTTCTTCTTGTTGCTCTGCCCGAAAGCGGAATAGATGGCTTTGCTGTCATTGATGCTCTTATCGCTCAGAGTAAGATAACTGTTGGTATTGTTTTCAGAGCCGTTTCCCTGAACGATGCGAAGAGCAACGCAATAGACAGAGAAGGCAAAACAGGAGAGAGAAAGAAGGAGAGTGAAAAGACGGAAGAAAGAAAACTTTCTCTCTTTCTTCTTTTCTTCGCCCACAGGGGCAGCATTTACGATAGGATTCTCTTCAGCAGGGACAGAGGCAGGATTCTCTGCTTCTGTCTTTTCTTTCTTCTTTCCGAATAACATAATAACTCCTTTTAGAAGAGCATATCCTTATAGCAGCGCGGATAAGGAAGCGTATCGCGGATATTGTTCATGCCTGTGACAAGCATGACAAGTCTTTCAAATCCTAAGCCGAATCCAGAGTGAGGGATTGATCCGTTCTTTCTCAGATCGAGATACCATTCATAGGCCGGGATATTCATATTGAGTTCATTCATGCGGTCGAGAAGTTTCTTGTAGTCGCTTTCTCTTTCACTGCCACCGCAGAGTTCGCCGATGAAAGGAACAAGAAGGTCGACAGCACCGACTGTCTTCCCATCCTCGTTCTGTTTCATATAGAAGGCTTTGATATCCTTCGGATAATCGGTGAGGAAGATAGGTCCTTTGAAGACTTTCTCGGTGAGATATCGTTCATGTTCGCTGCCCAGATCGAGTCCAAACTGGATATCGCAGACTTCGAACTTAACGCCATCTTTGACTGCCTTCTGAAGGATTTCAATCGCTTGAGTATATTTGACTCTAGTGAAAGGAGTGTTGATGAATTCCTCTAATCTCGCGTTAAGATCCTTGTCGACGAAGTTATAGAAGAATTCCATGTCCTGTGCGCAGTCTTTGATCGTATTCTTGACGACATACTTGAGGAATTCCTCTTCGATATCGCAAAGATCGCTCAGATGCGCCCAAGCAATTTCCGGCTCGATCATCCAGAATTCCGCAGCATGTCTTACGGTGTTGCTCTTCTCAGCGCGGAAAGTCGGACCAAAGGTATAGACCTTTCCATAGGTCAGAGCGAATGGCTCGACATGAAGCTGACCAGAGACGGTAAGATGGACATTGTCCTTGTTGAAGTACTCTTCCGGATGCTTGCTGTCAGCATTGACATTGAAGGTCTGTCCTTCGCCTTCGCAGTCATTGGCAGTCAGAATCGGAGTGTGAATCCAATAATATCCATGGGAATGGAAATATTCGTGGATGTAATAGGAAAGCGTGCTTCTGACGCGGAAGACAGCATTGAAAGTATTGGTCTTCATTCTCCACTGAGGATAATTTCTCAGATACTCGAAAGAGGTCTTCTTCTTCTGAAGAGGATAGCTCTCATCGACTGGTCCAACGAGTTCAACTTTGTCGGTATCGACTTCAAAGGGCTGCTTGTTCTCGGGAGTGTACTTTAAGATACCCGTTGCCTTGACGGTGCTCCCCAGCTTTGCCTGAAGGGCCATCTCATCTGTCGCTTTATAGACGATCTGAATGTTCTTGAAGCAGGATCCATCGTTGACAGAGAGGAAGCCGATATCACCGAAGGTGCGGTTGGTACGGACAAAGCCACCGACAGTGACTTCTGTCCCGTCCATGTGTGCTAACTCACCTTTTTCTGCCATTTCATAAAGTTTTTTTACTGAAAACTGTTCGTTCAATTCCATAAGAATGTTCTCCTTTTATTTTCCTTCTTCCTCGAGATCTCTGTTCGGTTCGCTGGAGAAATCCATCGAGGCAAATCTTCCCTGCTCAATCATATGATGCGCCACTTTGGCAATCATGGCAGCGTTGTCTGTCGTGCACCAGAGCGGTGGAATCATCACTTCAACATCCGTATCGGCAAATCGTTTTGTCACCTCTTCGCGAAGATAGGAGTTTGCGCTCACGCCACCTCCGACCACGACCTGTTTGACATGATAGTCCTGACTTGCCTTATAAAGCTTGTCCAATAACTGATTGACAAAATGAACTTCGGTAGAACGGGCATAGCGCTTGATGACATCTTCCGGAAGTTTTCCGTTCTCATCCTTCTCTTCCTTCTCGATCAGTCGGACAAGGTGGGACTTGAGTCCGGAATAGGAAAGATTATATCCGTCTACCTTTGGCTTTGGAAGAGCGAAGGTCTCAATGCTCGGATCACGGCTGACCTTATCGATCATGACGCCACCAGGATAAGGAAGGCCTAATGACCTTGCGACTTTGTCAAAGGCTTCTCCGATGGCATCATCCTCGGTCTCACCGATAATTTCAAAATGAAGAGGAGAAGGAAGATAGACAATCTCGGAATTACCGCCCGATGCGATAAGAGCAATCATAGGATAGTGGAAGTCGGTCACATATTCATTGGCGTAGATATGTCCGGCGAGATGATGAACGGAAAGAAGAGGAACATTGAGATACTGGGCGATGGTCTTGGCGGCCATGACACCGATCTGAAGCGCACCGGGAAGTCCCGGCCCTCCGGTTACAGCGACATGGGTGATGGTATTGTAGTCAAAGCCTTTCAAGGAAAGAGCATAGGAGAGCACTTTCGTGATATTCTTCAGATGAAGACGGCTGGCAAGTTCTGGATAGACGCCACCGAATCTCTGATGGTCGGCAATCTGAGTGTTGACCGTATTGACCATCAATTCCTTTCCGTTTTTGAGAATGGCGATTGCAGTTTCATCGCAGCTCGATTCAATCGCCAGAATGATTTCATCTTTCATGGAACAAGTTCCTTTCTATAGCATAGAGCATCCTCATTAGGTGAGAGATAATAGCCTTTTCTTCTCCGATAGAGGACAAATCCGTTTTTCTCATAGAGGGAGATAGCGCGAGTGTTGCTCTCTCTCACTTCAAGGAAGATCGACTTTGTCTGATGCTCTTCACGGTATGATTCAAACGCATTCTGAAGAAGCTGATTGCAGTATCCTTTTCCTTCCTCCTCCTTTTCGATGGCAAGATAGTCGATCTCCATTTCATCCAAAGAGAAGGATAAGGCCAAGAAAGCAATCGGCCTTTCCTCGAGGAAAAGAAGAAGCAAAGCCTTATCTTTTTCCTTCAGGTAGGTTTCCAAGTCCTCTTTCTTAAGTCCATTGATTCTGCTATAAGGCAGAAGAGAGACATCGAAGGAAGAAGGAGCAATCATCATCTTCATCATATTTTCAATAGATATTCAGGAAGATAATCCTCTTCCATCGAGGAATAGTTTCTGAATCGATCCTTTTCCTTCATCATCAGATCTAAGACATCGATTTCGATAACATCTCTTCCCTTGAGTTCCTCTTTGGTGAGGACATCTTTGTTTTCAATGACAATCTTCTCATCCTTGATAGACGGGATATCTTCACGGTCGATGCGGACAAAGGAAGTCTCGCCGTCGTCTTTGCTCCCGTAATAGAGGTTTCCGTTGCGATCGGATAAGGCAGCGTGATCCGATAAGGACATGAAGAGATCCAGTGTCGGGATTCCAAACAGTTCAATATTCGGATTGAAGGCATAGATTGTTCTAGGAATGGTCAGCCCCAAACGGATTCCGGTATTGCTTCCCGGCCCTAAAAGGAGGTAGAAGCTATCGACATCCTTTAAACTGATGGAGGCCTCATCGAAAAGTTTCTGCATTCCGAGATGAAGACTCTCTAACGCCTTCTTCGGATCAGGAAGATCGACACGGTAAGCATTCTCTCCATAGAGGAGTCCAATCTGAAGCGCCTTGGTGGCGCTATTGATGAACAATGATATCTTTTTATTCTCTTTCATCTTGAATCACAATCTTTCTTTTTTCCTCATCCAGATATGTCAAACAGACACGGATGACAGGATGATAATTGAGCAATGTCTGATTTCCGAAGTCAGGCCATTCGACGTAGGTGATGACATCCTTGTCGCCTAAGACATCATCCAATCCGATGTCTTTTCTCTCCTCATCCGAATCCTCGAGGCGGTAGCAGTCCACATGGTAAAGGGTGAACTTGTTTCCTTTATAGACTTTGATGAGGTTGAAGGTCGGAGAATTGATGATTTTCTTTACGCCGAGCGCTTTTCCGACACCTTGACAGAAGGCCGTCTTTCCGGCGCCCAAAGGGCCAGTAGCCAATAGGACTTCTCCGCCTTGGAAGGTAGAGACAAGCTCTTTGGCGACTTCCTGAGTCTCTTCTTTGCTGTTAGTGATGAATTCCTGGATTTTCATGTCTTATTCCTGCTCAGAGGAAATGATTTTTTCCAGATTGTCGACAAAGGCAAAGATTTTGTCGTTGGCATTCTTATAGGCTTCCACGCTTCCGGGAACCTGACGGTTCTTGACAGGAACATTCATGATGTCATCGGAGAGGTTGACACCGATTCTCGTACCGAAGGAGTTGACGGAAATGAAGAGGGACTGCACGACCTGATTCGGCGTAATCTCGTTGAGCAAGGCAATGGATTCTTCGCTGAAGAACTTCTTGGAGTGAAGCGGATTAGCGACATAGCAGATGATGTTCGGTCTTAATCCCGGAATCTTCAATGCCTTGAAACCGGTGAGATAATCCGGAAGATTTGTGAATTCTCTGTCCCCCATGAAGTAGAAGATGAAGCTCTCGTCGGATGTGACCTTTAAGTCATAAGCGTAGAATCTTCCGAAAAGGCCGTAACGATTGGTCTTTCCTTCACTGCTCTTCTTTCCTTTTTCGATATCTTTTGCCTTCTTTTCGGCATTCTTGGTATTGTTGGCTTCATCGGCAAGGTCGATGTCGACAAGGGTCATATCCTTGTCCTTGAGTTCGGTCGTTCCGATGAAGGTATCATCGAGATCCGGCTCGATATAAGGAGTTCCGTCGAGATTGATGAAATCCTTCGGAAGTTCATTGGCCTTGGAAAGACTGACAGGAGGAACGATGGCAGCCATCTCAGAGATGATGAGCTTGTGACCGTTTCTGTTTCCTTCTAAGACAGCGCGGGAATCGATAGAGGAGATGGTGCGGTAGCAATGAGCCTGAATGAAGGCAGTCTCATCGACTTTTCCGTCCGGGCATAAGACCGGGTTCTCAACATCCATCTTGTAGAGGAGGTATCCGGAAAGGGTATCCTCATAGTCACCTAAATAGGCGTGAATCTGCTTGGCGTCCTTCTTGGCGAAGTGACTGGTGAGGATGAAGGATCCGATGATGAGAAGAGCAGCAACGCCTAAGACAGTATAGGTTAGCCATGCCATCTCTGAATTCTTGTTGAGGAAGAAGACGAGAATGACCGCCACAAAGGCGATGAGCATCACGACGATGGCAACAAGGTTGAACACCTTGGATTTCTTCAGCTTGGCAAGATAACCTTTTCTCACATTCTCGATCTCGTCATCGATATTGGACAATCCATCATAGACGAAATTGACCGGCTTGAAATAGGCATCCTCTGTGACAGTGTTCTGAAGGTTGATCTCACCATCGAGTTCATCCGCCTTCATCTGAGCCTTGACAGTTTCTTTTTCCTCATTCAGAGTAGGCTCTTCGACATTGTTCGGATTTTCTAAATCCGCAACCTCTTCTTCCACCGACTCCGGCTTTTCCGTCTCAGCCTTATCTTCAACAGGAAGAGAAGTCTTTTCCGTTACCGCGGTCTCTTCTTTGATATCTGTTGCATTTTCTTCTTTTTTGATTTCATCATTTTCCATGAACATAAGCATTAGCC
>CAVJZP010000057.1:0-11309 GCA_963654365.1 Oscillospiraceae bacterium | reverse complement strand
CTATTATGTAGATGGAGAAAGTGACGCCTCTCTTTTTTCAGCGTCCGATACGGATTTTCTAAATCCGAAAGTCCTTTTAGAAGCTCCTGATTATTCCAACTGGAATATGATGTCAAAAAACTTAAGTGATGGGACGATTGATTTCTTTGCGTTTGATGAGAATGATTACTACTACCGTCAATTTGCATATGATGAAACCAGTGTTTCTGTAAAAAGCAAAGCGGTCTCCGCATCTATAAGCTCTAAATATATCAGATGTCCTGAGCCATCCAAATCCATTAGCGAAAATGGTTCGATCTCATTATATGCTCCTGGATACAATACCGGAGATGCAGAAGAAAATGTTAATGATTTCAGCATTAAAACAACCGGTATTATCGGTGATGATAATAGAACAAAAATCGATAATACAAGCGAATTCCCATACAGAGCATCAGGGCAAATAGAAATAGCCTATAATAATGTCTTGAATAAAAGCACTGGCAAACACGAATCTCTGCACTACATAGCAACCGGTTTTTTGGTAGGGCCCGATGTATTGGTTACCGCAGGCCACAACTTATACAGCGACGTAACCGTTACAGTCAATGGTGATAGTTCCAAGGAAGATAATATCAATAATCCACGTTTCCCGGACTCCATCACATATTATCCTGCCAGAAACGGATCAATTGATCCATATGGTGGCATCCCAGTTGAAAGAATATATCTCGAAGATACCTACTATATTGATCAGAAAAAAGATTGGGGATGTTGCAAATTGTCAAGAAAGACAGGTCTCATAACTGGCTGGCTTGGCATGATGTCCAACTTCTATGAAAAATACTATTCCTTAATTTCTTTCGGGTATCCTGGTTCAAAAGGCAGATATATGTATCAGTCCAGTGGTATTATGACAGAATTTGAGGATAACGGATGGTATTATAGAACAACATTGGACACAGAAGGCGGTCAAAGTGGATCACCTTACAGAATCCATGTCAATGATGATGATTATGTATGTGGAATCCACACCTATACAGTAGGAGATTCCTATACAGGTGGCATACGCATTGATAATTTCATGTTTTCATTTCTGAACAGCTTTATATATGGCGATTTGCTTTACGAAATCACTCCAAGCGATTATGGATTCGCCGACGCCTATCCCACAGATGATACAACAGCAACGGAATTCCAGACCCACACTTTGAAAAACGGTTTGACTTTCCGAACGAGACGATATCGAACCGGATATATTCAAAACGAATATATCGTAATGTCATCCATACGTCATGAAATTGCAAAGAAAGAGGCATTCATCGAATATTCCTTTAATGCCCCAATCAATAGAATTCAAGTCGCCTTAACCTATTGGAGAGAGATTTCCACTGAGTTAATCAAAAGCAGTAATGGGTCTGCATATCTGCAAGTCAAGGATGGTGATGGATGGTCTAATATATTCGATTTACTGTCTGACTCTACGAATCTTCCGACTGACCGCAGTTCTCCAACCACTTACACTATCAACTTCCAACAGCCCATATATGTCTTTCGTTTTTATTCAGAGTATCACGGTTTGACATACAATAGCAACGCTAATAGAGGCCGTTTATGCATTGGCAATATGACTATTTGGCAGCAATATGATAACTATATGCCGTTGAATGGCGATGAATTAGAGTACGATCCTTCTGCATGGGAGGACAATTACAATCAATATAATTGCTATGCCTACGCCTTAAACACGAAGAATCATGGCTATATGCAACCCGGTCAAAGCGAAGGCCATAACAGAAATAACACTGATAATTACTATTCTAAAGATGTACTCCTTCAAATGATCAGCCTCGATGCACAGAAATACAATTTCAAATTTATACCGATTGGAAAATATAATGGTTCCAGTCCAGGTTTTTATAAAGTCGCATTAGTAGTGGCGCCAAGCAAAGATTACCATTGGTACCGGCAAAATTACGATGGGACATGGTCACACAAACTAGGCACAGCAATGATTACCAATCTAGACAATTCCATGCAGAAGATACTAGATCCAGAGTACTGTGACCGAGATTATGGGTATGATAATTACACTGAATTCTGTGGTTTCTACGAAGTTGATACAAGATCTATGTTATAGGAGGAAATTCTTAAAATGAAAAATAGACTGGTTTTCTTATGTTTTTCTCTTCTTCTTACGGGTTGTTCTAGTGGCGAAAGCAATTCTACCGGCACTACATCCCCCACTGATTCCAGTGCAATAAAAGACAGCACCCAGTCATCCTATTATGAACAGTATGCGGAATATTATTATTGTAATATGGGCCCATATATAGAAATGTATGCATGGAAAATAGATTCTCATTGGTATGCTGGTTTGATGCATTTAAGAAACAGCTGCCAATCGGTAGAAGATGTTATTCGGATTCAAGAGATAAACTGTCCAATAGAGATCATGAAGGAAATACTGGACACGTATCCAGAAAAAATAAGAAAAGAGTGTGCGTTATCCATAGTCTCCGTTCCCCCATTGGAGTCTGAATTGATGCATAACGATGATATAAATGATCCGGATTTCATCTATATAAGAGATTACCTTGGAATATTCCAGCCAATTAAGTGAGCGCAAGCATCAGATTCCAGTAAAGCACCTAGGATAGCACCTAGGATACAGATCTCGATATTCCTTATGTTCAATACGCCATTTATAGTATTAAAAATTTCTCAATATATCTGTAAAATAAGATATTGTAAGAACTTTTTTATACTTTTTCCTTGAATTATGCCATTTATCAACTATACTTACATTGGTAATAGATATGAAATATTTAAGCGAATTAACAAAACTAAAGGTTTTTGATTATTCTGATGTTTGCAAGATCATTGGCAATAACAGTTCGGCCGAAAGCATACTACAGGATTATTTAAGAAAGGGATATATAAAAAGAATTCGCCGCAATTTATATACGGCAATAAGCCTAGAAACGAATGAATGCATCGCAGATAAATATCTGATCGCATCGAATATTACGAAAACCTCTTTTGTCTCTCATCATTCCGCCTTTGAATTTTATAATTTCTACAATCAAGTTTATGGTTCTGTAAATGTATCATCCCTTACTAAATTCAATGATTTTGAATTTGATGGAAATGAATACTCCTTGATTAAAGTCTCATACGATTCATTTGTAGAACATGTCAGAGGCATAAGAGTATCTTCAATAGAAAGAACAATTGTTGATTCAATAAAAGATTCAGGGAAACATTCTGATTTAGAAGAAACCCTGAATTGCATGAACATGATCTCCTATATCTCTGTAGATGATGTTTTAAAATACTTAGAACAGATCAATTCCAAAATGCTTTATAAAAAAGTCGGTCTCATCCTTTCTTTGTTCAAAGATAAATTCAATATACCTGCATGTTTTTTTGAAAAATGTCATCAGGTTTCTGATTCTGTGAATGGGCATTTTGACAACAATAAAGACGCACATGTCTACAATGCCGAATGGAAAATATATATCTACAAAGATATAGAGAGTTATATAAATAAGGAGTAATTCGATGTTCAACTATCAGAAACATGAAATTGTGTCATTAGCTAAGGAGAACGGATTTCGAAGTGAAACTTTGGAAAAGTTTTTGCGTTTAGTCGATGTCTTAGAATTTATCAACAATACGGTTAGAATTTCCGGTTTCCTTGCGTTGAAGGGCGGAGCCGCAATCAATATGACAGTATTTAACCTGCCAAGGCTCAGCGTTGACATCGATATGGACTTTTCCTAGCCGTATTCAAAGAATGAGATGATTGCTGCTAGAAATGAAATATCCTCAATCATCAAAAGATACATGGAAATCAACGATTACACTTTAAATGATGAATCAAAAATGCATCACGCTCTAGATTCCTTCGCGTTCACATACCATAATTTATTTGGCAATAAAGATAATCTAAAGATTGAAATCAACTACATGAATAGAGTTCACATCTATAAAGAAGAATTAAGAGATATAACAATCTCTTTTTTAAATGTGCCTAAGGCACTAACTCTAAACGTCTATGAATTATATGGTTCTAAGATAAAAGCGCTGCTTGAAAGATGCACCATTAGAGATGTCTATGACGTCTATCATATGATTTCCTCAAAACTATTCAGCGATAGTGAATATCAGAACGTGAAAAAATGCGTCATATTCTATATGGCAATCGGCAACACAAGCGAAAGATCGTTCAATGATGTTCTCAATGACTTTGAAGGCAAAATCAACGCTTATATGCTTAATAGAATCCCTCAATATCTTTCTTCAACATTAAGAAAAGGCGATACATTCTCATTGGTCGACGCAGTGAAAGAAGCGAAAGACTTCATTCAGAATTTCATGGAATTAACAAAAGAAGAAGAGAAATTTATACGTGAGTGTGAAAAGGGAAATTATCATCCTGAGATTCTATTTGATGATAAATCAATCGTTGACAGAATAAAGAACCATCCTATGGCTTTATGGAAAAAATCAAGCAGATAATTTCGAGCCAAAACTTTCAAATGCTTTACAACACTATACAAACTAACCTATTAAAAGCAAAAGGGCACATTAAGATAAATCAGCACTTTTGAGATGATTGAATGGAAAGCAGAAAAGTAGCTTCATCTTATCGAATATGATATCCATTTCCACAGAGAATCCTCTATAATTGAGGTATGAAAAAGAAACTCTTCCTTTCTCTTCTTTCTCTGTCCCTATTATCCGGATGCGGACAGAGCGTAGAGACAAACACGTATCGATGCTTCCTTGGAAAAATGATGGTTTCCTCTTTTTCCATTGCAAAAGATAATATCAGTCAGAAAAAAGTACAGAGTGAAAACATCGACGGAGAATACTATTCGAACATGTATTTCCTCTCTTCTCAGAAGGAGGTCAATGACTTCTACTCCAATGAGAATTACTCCATATCCGCATCCGAAAAAGAAACAAACAGAAAACTGAAAGAGACTTTGATGTTAGTCTATTTCATCATGGATATTCCAAAAGGATACAAAGCCTATAAGAGAGACAACATCCAGGGAGAACTTGTTGATCAGGGACTCACTCTGCTGACAGATAACTTCTATTACTATGCTTCCAAACCTAATGTCTTCTACTGCATGCTAGACTTAAAAGAGGATAGTTCCATCACGGAAGACGGAATCTATTCCTTTTACTACCTTACTTCCAGAAAGTATCAGGATCTATTAAGCCTGGATTCTGTACGAATCATCTATAACGTAGAATCCGATTAGGAACTCTTATACGCGTCTTCTAAACTCTGTACAAGATATAAGAGGTCACTTAAATATTCTTTTGTCTTCGTCAGGACGAATTCCAGTCTCTGATTGGAGATGCGAAGACGAAGCTTAACGCTCAGCGGCCTTAAGAATTCATCCAGCTTTTTAAAGAGCTGCGGCTTTTTGCAGTACTCATCACTCATCGTAATGGTATAGAATCCTAAGCCTTCCACAAAATGGTAGACATAGATGGAATTGAGATAGTTCTCAATTTTCTTCTTGATCAGCAATGCATTGACTTCACTCGGATAAGGGCCATAAACATCTCTCAGCTTCTCAGCGAAGTCTTTTATCTTCTCATCCGTATCGCAATCGGAGAGTTCACGGTACATAGAGATGCGCTGTTCCTTAGTCGAGTACTCTTCCGGGATATGAGCATCCAGAGAAAAGGAGAGTTCGAAGTCATGCTTCTTTGCATCATAAAGAGCAGAAGTCTGAAGTGTCTTCTCTTTCATGACTTCCTCTAGTAATTCCATATAGGCTTCATAGCCTAACGAGTCGACAAAGCCCGCC
The DNA here is from genome assembly GCA_963654365.1 of Oscillospiraceae bacterium. Lineage (GTDB taxonomy): Bacteria > Bacillota_I > Bacilli_A > RFN20 > CAG-288 > Enterosoma. The sequence goes on along the minus strand of CAVJZP010000057.1, from coordinate 5,493 downwards.
TGCTCACTTCCTAATATGTCACCGGCACCTCGGATATTGAGGTCCTGCATAGCGATTTTATAACCGGATCCTAATTCGGTGAATTCTTTCAAGGCTTTGAGTCTCTTTCTTGCTTCCTCTGTCAGATTCTTCGAATCGCGGAAGAAGAAGTAGGCGTAAGCAAGCCGGTCACTTCTTCCGACTCTTCCTTTGATCTGGTAGAGCTGAGCCAAGCCGAAGTGATCAGCCTCCTCAACGATGATTGTGTTGACGTTCGGGATATCCAATCCGGATTCGATGATAGAGGTACAAACAAGTATCTGAATCTCGTTGCGGTAGAACTCATCCATGACATCTTCAATCTCATCCTGTGACATTCTGGCATGGACAACAGCGACTTTCGCTTTCTTGAACTTCTTTCCTAATCTTTCCGCCACCTTATCGATAGATGCAATCTTATTATGAAGATAGTAGACTTGTCCGTGACGGTCTAACTCTTTTCCGATGACCTCATAGATCAGTTCGTTATCCTGCTTTGCTACATAGGTTTTTACTGGCATTCTGTTGATGGGAGCCTGAGAGAGAAGAGACATGCTTCTTACGCCGAGAAGGGACATCTGCATCGTCCTAGGAATCGGCGTTGCTGTCAAAGTAAGACAATCCACATTCTTTGCTTTCTCTTTGATCTTCTCCTTATGAGCCACTCCGAACTTCTGCTCCTCATCGATGATGAGAAGTCCTAAATCTTTGAAGCGGATGGAATCAGAAAGAAGAGAATGGGTACCGATAACAAAGTCAACGCTACCATCCTCTAATCCCTTCTTGATCTCTTCCTGCTTCGCTTTGTTGACAAAACGGTTATAAACTTCGATACGGGGAGAGAATTCCTTGAATCGATTGACGGCAACCTTGTAATGCTGTTCCGACAAAATCGTTGTAGGACAAAGGAGGACAACCTGTTTATGGGCGAGTATCGCAGTAAAAGCAGCGTTGAAGGCAACCTCTGTCTTACCGAATCCGACATCCCCGGCAACCAATCGGTCCATCGGATGGGAAGAGGCCATGTCATTTCGGATATCCTCAATCGCAGAAAGCTGTCCTTCCGTATAAGGATAGGAGAAGGTAGACATGAATTCCTTCTGAAGATCTTTCTCCTCTGGGAAGGCAAAGCCAGGCTTTGTCTGTCTTTCAGAATAAAGAGCCAATAACTGATCGGCAAGATAGGAGATACGGCTTCTGATTTTGGACTTCTTTCTCGCCCAGGTAGATCCTCCCATTCGATCCAGAGCTGGCGCATAGCCTTCTCTGGATGCATACTTTCGGATCATCTTGTACTGCGCTAACGGAAGGAAAAAGACCTGTTCATTAGCATACTGAATCTTCAGATACTCTAATCCGTCGATCATCTCGACGCCGAGATATCTTCCAACGCCGTGAATCTCATGGACGACATAGTCTCCCTCTTTCAGTTCCTCATAACGCCGGATCAGTTTTGCTTCCTTATAACGGGATAAGAAGCGGGAGCGCTGAGAAGAGACTCCATAGATCTCCTTGGCGGAAAGATAGACATGCTTCTCTTTAGGAATCTCATAGCCATGGGAAAGTTTCCCTTCCAAGAACATGATCTGGGAATGGGTTGGATACTTGGTATAGACAAGCTGTCTTTCTGAAAGATAGTTCTCGTAATTCGTCAGATTCGGTTCCGGAAGGACAAGTCTTATCTTATACCCTTCCTTCAGGTATTCACGGATCATGACATCGCTTTGAATATAGCTAGGAGCATGGAACGAACAGTCTCTTAACAGGAATCCCTGATCGCTGTTTCGGACTAGGACAAAATCGGAAAGATTCGGTTTCTCTTTTACATAGACACCTTCTCCGGATAAGGAGTTGCCATCCTTTACATTCTTTTTGAAGTAATCCTCTTCCTTCTTGATGGCATCAGAATAGGAAGAGAGGGATTCCGAATAATCATAGATAAACTTCTCATATCCGAAAAGATAGGAGAGAAGAGAGGATGTCTCCTCTTTATACAGAGGATAGAAACGGCTATCAACCTCTTCTAAGAATCCTTGCTTCACACTTTCCGACAGAAGAGACATCCTCTCTTTGAGATCATCAAAAGAGAGTCTCTCTGCTGTCTTCTCCTCTTTCAGAAGAAGATCTTGAATCTTTTTGTTTCCTTCTTCGATTTCCGTATCATTCAAAAGGCGCAAAGATCCCGGATGGATCAGGATGTCTTTGACGTGTTCAAAGGATCTCTCATCTTCAATCTTGAAGAATCGGATGTCATCGATCTCATCGCCGAAGAACTCGATTCGGACAGGGTCTGAATAGGAGGCATCATAGATATCGAGGATTCCGCCTCTTACTGAGAACTGATTGATCTGTGTGATATGGTCAACAGGGAGATATCCTAATCTCGAGATACGAGTTAGAAACTCTTTTCTCGATATCATATCTCCGATCTTGATCGGGAACAAAGATGCCTCATATTCCTTCTGAGGAAGGATGGATAAAGAGGCGGAGGACATATGAGCGACGAGGATGGACGGCTGATTAGAGTGAATGGAACCTATCGCCATCAGTCTCTCTTCATTCATCTCCGGAGAGACACCGATAGCGGAAGTGCGGAATATCTCATCGTACGGGAAGATATAGGTTTCATTGTCATCGACATAGTCACCTAGAAACTGAATGAAGTTCTCTGCCTCATATATCGTAGGAAAGAGGAAAAACATCTTTCTTTTCTTCTCTAGATACGAAAGCGCGGTCAGCAAAGCGAGTCCTTCTACGGAAGAGACATTGGTTTCTTTGTTCTCCGATAGGTTATCCAGTTCCTTTTCTCCATAAAGATAGGAGAAAAGGGAAATCTTATCTAATGGCATTATTTGTTGTACAAGCTCATCGCCTTTTCAAAATTGTTGGTCTTCAGAGCGCATTCCAAAGCCTCACAGGCTTTGGAGATGCCATCTTTCCAGGCTTCATATATGGCCTTATCCTTTGGTGCGGATAGGACAAAGTCCGGAGTGGAGCCAACGGTCGGCTTTCCGATTCCGATGCGGATTCTCTTAAACTCATCACTGCCTAACTGAGAGATGATGCTCTTGAGTCCGTTATGGCCTCCTGCACTTCCTTTGAACTTGAGACGGATATGGCCAGGTTCGGTATCCATATCATCGACAAGGATGATGATATCGGAGATATCGACCTTGTAGAAATTCTTTGCCATGATGAGGGCATCTCCAGAGAGATTGACATAAGTTAACGGCTTCATCAGAAGCACATCCTCTCCAAAGGCTTTTCCTTTTCCGACTAAGGATTTGAACTCTTTCTTCTTGATTTCGATATTGAAATCAGAAGCAAAAAGATCCAATGCCTGGAATCCAGAGTTATGTCTTGTGTCTGTATAGATATCACCGACGTTTCCAATACCTAAAATGATTTTCATTCCGAATACCTCTTATTATCTTTTTCTGATCTCTTTCATCTTTCCGTCAAAGAAGGACATCGGGAATCCTTCTACTCCCTCATAGGTGAGGACAAGACAGGTAGGCTGTCCTTTCTCATTGATGTAATTGAAATAGAATGCTGTTCTGTCTTTCCTTACTTTGATGAGCTTATCGAATTCGATAACCATATTCACTTTGACCTGTGTTGTACTAGAGACAATACCAGTCACTGTCTGATTCATGATAACGAGTCTATCCTCATAGACCCGGCTTACGGATATGATCTTTGCCTTCTTTGTCGCATGGATGCTACAAAGAGGATGAACAAAGAAGAGGAAGAAGAACAGATACGTGAACAAAAGGATGACAAGGATAGCACATGCCCATCCTGCTGCTCCATTAAGACTGGTCTTAAGAGGAACGAGAAGGAGGAAATAGGATCCAATCATACAGAACAGAAGCACATAGAAGGAAACAGGAGAAGCAAAATAGATTCCTTTGAAATACGGAAAGAATCTGATGCACTTGTCATCGCTGAAGGTGTATAAGGGTTGTTTTTCCTCTGCACTCTTCTCTTCCTCTATCACTGGTAACTTGATTTCCTTTTCCATTTTCTTTATCTGTGTCTTCTTCAGGATGCTGAAGATGACAAAGAGAATGGCAAAAATGAAAAAGAGTAAGAGAAAGAAGAGAGTTCCCAGTGCAGAGAGAGAATAGATTGTCTCCTCTTTCCTTTCCTCTCCTAAGGATGAAAAGAGAAAGAAGAACGCAATCCCTAAAGCGAAAGAGACTAAGGTAAGGATACCGAAGACGATGGATGGTGTCCGATATCGGATCTTATTTTTCGTATTCATTTTTATAGTACTCCATAAAAGCCATCAGAGCTCTTCCGCGATGAGAGACGGAATCCTTCTCTTCAACAGTTGACTGACCAAATGTCTTATTCAAGTCATCAGAGAAGAAGATCGGATCATATCCGAATCCGGAGATAGGATGATAATCCATCTCTTTTGTGATGGATCCCTCATTTTTCCCGAAGAAGACTTTCTCGATGTTCCTCTTCTTGTCTATGAAGCACATCGCCGTATAGAAAGCCGCTTTTCTGTTCTCCATGCCTTTCATCTTGTCTAAGATAGCAAGATTCTTCTCCTCATAGGAGTGCCCTTCCATGAATCTGGCAGAGTGGACACCTGGAAAGCCGTCTAATGCCTCAATGGCAAGACCGGAATCATCGCTTAAGACAGGATAGGAGCATTTTTCTGCGATATCTTCTGCCTTGATCTTGGCATTGCCTTCAAAGGTAAGACTGTCTTCCTCATGAGTGACAGCCAATCCTAAATCAGAAAGAGAGAGGATCTCTACATCCATTCCCTCTAACATTTCCTTCACTTCCCTCACTTTATTGACATTCGATGTCGCAAATACAATGGTGTTTTTCATAAGCAATATTTTATAACAAATAGAGTAGAGAAAAAAGGAGATGCGTTCTATCATAGATAGATAGTACTGAGGTAACGCATATGAGAAAAACAGAAGAAGAGATCAGCAAGAGAAGAGAAAAGACTATCTCCAGCGAGGAAGTATACAAAGGAAGGATCTTGGATGTCTATTCCGATGAGGTAGAACTCCCTAGCGGACGCATCTCCAAACGGGAAGTCATAAGACACTGTCATGCTGCAGCAATCCTTGCCTTCAATGATAAGGATGAAGTCATATTGGAAGACCAATACCGCTATCCCTATGATGACATCATCACCGAGATTCCGGCAGGAAAAGGAGAGGAAGGAGAAACAGGAGAAAAGACGGCATTAAGAGAGTTAGAGGAGGAGACCGGATATAAAGCTGGGCACTTAGAAGAGTTAGGACTCTTCTATCCCTCTGTCGGCTATACCGATGAAGCAATTCATCTCTATTTGGCAACGGACTTAGAAAAGACCCATCAGCATCTCGATGAAGGGGAAGAACTCGAATATTATTTCGTTCCCTTTGAAAAGCTCTGTGAGATGATCAGAAACAAAGAGATTGCAGATGGAAAGACAGTCGCTGCTGTCTGCTACTACCT
>CAVJZP010000056.1:0-11327 GCA_963654365.1 Oscillospiraceae bacterium | reverse complement strand
GGAAACCACCGATAGAATCGGGAATTCTGGGCTTTTATGCTTCCGAAAACCGGATTGTAATCAATTCCGGATGAAGATGAAAGATGATTTTGAACGCTGGGAAAGGAGTGTTATATTATACATAGATATCGGAGGTAACGATGACTGAACTTCATTTGCATTTGGATGGCTCGCTAAGACCATCTACCTGTCTGGAACTATATCATGAACAGAAGATAGAGGCGCCAACAGAAGACGTGACAGAAATGAGAAGACTTCTCAAGGCGAGTGAGGAGTGCAAGAATCTAGAGGAAGTGCTTCGCTGCTTCAATATTCCTCTTAAGGTCTTACAGGTTGATTGGGCGATTGAAAGAGCAGCCTATGAACTCGTTGAAGATTTATATAAGAGCCACGATGATTATTGTGAGATCCGCTTTGCTCCGACACAGAGCATCTTTGGAAAACTGACCCAGGAAGAGGTCACAGAAGCAGTGATCCGCGGCGTGGAAAGAGGAATGAAGGAGTACCCAATCCGTATCGGCCTTCTTCTCTGCCTCATGCGCGGAAGAAGCGAAGAGGTGAACATGAAGACGGTCGAAGTCTGCAATCGATATAGAGGAAACATCGTCTGCGGCTTAGACTTGGCAGGAGATGAGAACTCCTATCAGGCAAGGCTCTATCAGCCAATGTTTGAAAAGGCGAGAAAGTACCAGATTCCTTTTACAATTCACGCTGGAGAGAGCTTGGATCTGAACAATGTCTATGATGCCATCAATATGGGTGCGAGAAGACTTGGACACGGAATCACAGTCGTCAATGATGAAAGACTATTGAATCTTGTCAAAGAGAAGAACATCCATGTTGAATGCTGTCTGACGAGCAACATTCAGACAAAGGAAGTGAAGTCCTTCGATGTGCATCCTCTCAGAAGACTCTTTGATGAAGGAGTCTCTGTCTCCATCAATACAGATAATCTCTCCGTCTCGGATTCCAATCACGACAAGGAGATTGCAATTGCAAAGCAGTATCTCCATTTCACGGACAGTGAGCTCGATGAGCTGGAAAGACGTGCTAAGGAAGCTAGATTCTTAAAGTGACATGAAAAAACCTTGGGTGATGTAGCCCAAGGTTTTTGTTTGCTTGTAATGCTGATTAGTCAGCAACGTACGGCAAGAGAGCCATGAATCTGGCGCGTTTGATAGCGACAGCCAACATTCTCTGATACTTGCTGCAAGTGCCAGTGATCTTCTTAGGAGTGATCTTTCCGGAAGGAGAGATGTACTTCTTAAGGAGTTCGACATCCTTGTAGTCAATGAACTTGATGTTGTTTTTGGTGAAATAGCAGACCTTCTTGCGAGGTTTCATTCTACGGAACATTTCGTTAATCCTTTCTTCCTAGACGCATCGATGATGCTCTAGGTCAGAATGGCAAATCGTCATCAGAGGAATCGATGCCTTCGTGGACGATACTCTGATCGGAGCCTGTGCCATTATCAGTGGATGGGTAGGAATCGACGTTCTCATCACTGGCACCTTTCTTCTCTAAGAACTGAACCGATTCTGCGACAACTTCGATGACGGAGCGCTTTGCGCCGCTCTTGTCCTCGTAACTGCGCTGAACCAGTCTGCCATCGACACCAACCATGGAGCCTTTGGCACAATACTTAGCGACATTCTCTGCTGTTTTGTTCCAGCATGTGCAAGGGATGAAGCTAGTGGTCTTTTCACCACCATTTCTTGTCAAATTGTCAATTGCGACTGTGAATGAGGTCACAGATGCTCCGGAAGTGGTCTTCTTGAGCTCTGGGTCTCTGGTAAGTCTACCGACTAAGACAACACGATTTAATCCTGCCATAATCCTTCGTTCTCCTTTTCTTTAAAGAATTAGTTGTGAGCGACGGTGATAAGGAATCTCATAACCTTGGCATCAAGAGCGACGATTCTGTTGAATTCGCTGACTGCCTTGCTGTCGCTAGCGAAGTTGCAGACGACATAGTAGCCCTTTGTCTGCTTCTTGATAGCATAAGCCAGGTCTCTCATTCCCCATTCGTTGACTCCAGTGATCTTTCCGCCATTGTCGGTGATGATCTTCTGAAGAGCAGCATTTTCGGCCTTGAGTTCGTCTTCGGCCAAAGTGGGCATGAGAATGTACATGAGTTCGTAATTTTTCATGCGTTTATACCTCCCTATGGTCTTTCGGCCAATTCTACATCAGGAATTGGCAAGAAAGTATATGGTCACAAAAATGACCTAGGTAAGTATAATCAATTCGAGCTCTCAAGTAAAGAAATTTCTTATTTCCCTCCTCATAATTATATATATCTTAAGTAGAAAGGATACGCAAAAATTTCAGATGGAACATTTTCATCTTTCTTTCTCTCCTATCATCTTCTTGAAAACAAGATTGAAATACGACATCTGTTTGTTTTTTTACCTCGTGGAATCTGTCCGTCTTCTTTTACCCGGACAGAGGGAGACTGTATAGGAATGACTGAGGAAATAACGCATATTCATTTTACAAGTTGCTTTATTGATTTATTCGTTGATTTTCGGATAAAAACATGATATTTCAGCTTTGCTTTTCAGCCCGTTTCGAAAAGACAGGAGGCCGAATTCACTCGATTTGATTTTCTCTGTTGAACTTCTGCTTTGAAATTACTGAAAATATGTATTTACAATAGAGATTATGAGTGTATAATTTTGCGTGTTCAAAAAACATTTTATTAGGAGAAAAATATATAGCGTATGGCTCGTAAAATTCTTGAACTTAAGGGCATCCATAAATCTTATGGAGATACAGTGATTCTTGACAATCTGAATCTGTCTATCAACGAGAATGAATTTGTCACTCTCCTTGGCCCTTCGGGCTGTGGTAAGACAACGACTTTACGAATAATTGCTGGATTTGAGACGATGCAGCAGGGACAGCTTTTATTGGATGGGGTAGATATTTCCTCTCTTCCTTCCCATAAAAGACCAATCAATACGGTCTTCCAGAAATATGCTCTCTTTCCTCATCTGAATGTCTATGACAACATCGCCTTCGGCTTAAGAAACAATATCTATTCCAATGTCTATGACATCGGAACGATGAATCTGATGGCGGAGAATGGCTTTGAGGAAGAGGAGATCAATTCTCTTGCCCATAAGCTGACCTTCATCGAGAAACCTAACGATGTCAAGAAGTATGTGATTGAACTCTTCAGCAAGCAGTCATATACCTATCAGATGGAAGAGGAACTTCACACCTTAGAGAAAACAAATCACTTCCATAAGTTCTCCGATGCCAAAGAGAAGGTGGAAGAGCTTCTTGCCAGTCATAAGGTCAGCTTTGACTTTTCCAAGTATGAATCAGACTTGAGATATCATGCATTCAGAAAAGAATTTCTCAAGGATATCGCAAAGGAAGATAAGTTCTATAAGATGGTGGCAGCCATCGAGGATAGGAAGTTCAAAGAGAAGGTCATCCGCAACGAGGTGATGAAGTCTCTCAAGCTAGTGAACTTGGAAGGCTTTGAGGAAAGATCCGTTTCTTCTCTTTCCGGTGGACAGATGCAGCGCATCGCCATTGCAAGAGCTATCGTCAACAAGCCTCGTATCCTTCTTCTTGATGAGCCTCTTTCCGCTCTGGATCTGAAGCTGAGAAAGAGCATGCGACTTGAACTGAGGGAACTGCAGAGAAAATTAGGCATCACCTTCATCTTTGTCACACACGATCAGGAAGAGGCAATGGTCATGTCGGACAATGTTGTCGTCATGAATGAGGGAAAGATACAGCAGTCCGGAAGACCAGAAGATATCTACAATGCTCCGATCAACCGCTTTGTCGCTACCTTTATCGGTGAGGTCAATATGTTCAAGGGCGTCTATTCGGATGTGAACCGACTTCAGATGCTCAACAAGACGTTCAAAGTCTCCGCTTTGGACTGCCATCCAGGCGATAAGATCTACATCATTGTGGAGAGACCGGATTTCGATATCTGCTCCATGGATGTCGCAAAGCTGAAAGGCTTGGTGAAATCCTGCGCCTATGAGGAGAACAAATATCTTTTAGGTGTACAGGTCGGAGATATCTCAATCGAGATTGAATCGGAGGACAAGGAGAATGTCGGAGAGACCATCGGACTGATGATTGCTCCGGAGAATATCTATCTGGAATCCATCCACGAGAACAAGGCGAAGATTCTTGCCAATTACGATAATCCGAATATCCTAGAGGGCATCTATCTAGGAAATCAGCAGATCCTTTTCCAGGGGCAGAAGTTCAAGACCTATGTCACAACCTTCGTACCTGGTGAAGTCGTGGATGCTGTCATCCGTCCGGAGGACTTCGACCTTGTCTTAGAGGATGTCGACAAAGCGATTCTTCAGGGTAAAGTGATCAAGACGGCCTTTACCGGCGTCACTTTTGACCTTTGGGTCGATATCGGTGGACAGGTTGTCATGGTTCAGGATTACCAGAATGTGGAAATCGGTGAAACCATCGGATTGAAGGTAGATTCCTATGAAATCCATCTTATGAAGGTAGAGGATGAGATGCAACCGAAATTTATTCAGGACTTAAGAAGAGAAGCAAGACAGAGAATGGAGGAATTGGATAACAATGAAACGCTTTAAGGCCTTAGCGATTCCTTATTTCGTATGGCTTGTCTTTCTTGTCGTTCTTCCTCTTGTATTGATGCTGATACTTACTTTCCTCTCCTCTAATGGAATGGATTTCTCTTCTGCATACGCAAGCATAGAAAGCTATGCGAGACTCAATGACATATCGATTCTCAAAGCGATTGGAAATTCCCTTTTCGTCGCAACGATGACCGTCATCATCTGTATCCTTTTAGGATATCCAGTCGCCTACTTCATCTCCTTTTCCAAGATAAAGAACAAACTTCTTCTATTGCTTTTATTGATTCTTCCGATGTGGTCGAATTCGATGCTTCGAATCGTATCTTGGCTTCGTTTATTCTCTACCGATGCCTTTAAGGCACTGAACTTAGTCGGCTCTTATCCGGCTGTCATCTTTGTCACAGTCACGACCTATCTTCCTTTCATGATCTTCCCAATCTATACGGTATTGGAGAAACTGGACAGATCCTATATTGAGGCGAGCAAAGACTTAGGTGTCACTTCTATCAAGACATTCTTCAAAGTGACTCTTCCTCTTTCCTTAAGCGGAGTCAGCTCTGGCATCATCATGGTCTTCCTTCCTGCTGCAACCGGATTTGCCATCTCTCAGACAATCGGTCAGGGGAAGATCCGACTGATTGGTAATTTGATTCAGTCTGTCTTTGAAAAGAACAACTATAACTTTGGATCGTTGCTTAGCATCCTGTTAAGCATTATCATTATCCTTATCATCGTTCTTTTCCGTGTGAATAAGAACAAGAAGTCGAGGAAAGAATCATGCTAGAGAAATATTCCTGGAAACAGACGCTTTTCAGCGTGTTCAAAGTGCTTTTTGTCCTCTTTGTGTTTTCCATCATGTATATTCCGATCTTCATCATCTTCTACCAGTCCTTCAATGCGGGAGCCAATTCCATCACTCCACTTAGCTGGGGTGGATTCACATGGGATAACTTCAAAGAGATTTTTACCAACCGGCAGTTGACTACCTCCATCATCGATTCTCTTCTTGTCAGTTTCTGGGCGACCTTTATTGCAACGATTGCGGGACTTTTCGCCTCCATCGGAATCAATGCGCTATCCGCTAAGGCGAGAAAGGCGATGGACTTTTTAAACGAGATTCCGATGCTCAACTCGGAGATCGTCACAGGCATCAGCATCATGATCATCTTCTCTTTGCTGAAGCCCGTCTTCCCGACCATCTTCGGCTTCACATCGATGCTTGTCGCTCATGTCTTCTTCACCATTCCTTATGTCATCATGATGATCCTTCCGAAATTGGAGCAGACCGATGAGACTTTATATGAAGCAGCAAGAGACTTAGGATGCCCGCCGTTCAAAGCCCTCTTCAAAGTCGTTATCCCTTCCTTATCCACGGCAATCCTTACTGGTGCTCTTATCGCCTTTACTCTTTCTATTGATGATTTTGTCATTTCCTTTTATACGCAAGGAAATGGATTCTCAAATTTCTCCAACTATGTCTACTCTTCCTATACGAAGAAGAACTTCTCTGCGGGAAGCTATGCATTTAATTCTCTATTGACTTTCTTCACTTTGCTATTGGTCTTTCTTTTCTCTCTTCACAGCAAGAAGAAAAAGAAGGAGGCAAAACAGAAATGAAAAAGATATTCTTAGCCTCTTTGGCGTTTCTGATGGCCTTTACTGTCTTTGCTGCCATCTTCCTTTCTACTCCGAGCACGACACTTTATCTTCTCAACTGGGGTGAATATATCGATAAGACTTTGGTGACTCAGTTTGAAAAGGAATATCACTGCCAGGTGATCGAAGAGGATGTGACATCCTCGGAAGCGATGTATCAGAAAATCACATCCAAGACCACCAATTACGATGTTGCAATCCCAGGGGATTACACCGTCCATCAGCTCTATAACGAGGGATACTTGATGGAACTTGATGTCAAAAACAGCGAATATGAGATGCTCTCGGATTATCAGTCTATCTTCTCCGATGGCCTTACCTCTTTGATGAAGCAGTATATGGTCGATGAAGACGGAAGCGAGTTCAATTCCTATTTTATGCCTTATTTCTGGGGAAGCTACTCTCTTCTTTATTCGACAAAGAAGGAAGAGGTCGGAAAGGTATTGAAGGACAAAGGCTTTGAAGCCTTATGGAACCGATCCGATTTCAGCACGACAGTCTCTGTCGGCATGTATGATACGGCAAGATGGGTGCTTGCTAGCTATCTGATGGGAAAAGGACTCAATCCGAATATCACATCCTATGACGGAAAAGAGGAGAATGATCTCTCCGATGAGATCAAATCGGATTGTGTCAGTGCATTGAAACAGATGAAATTCGATGAGTTTGGAAACGACTCCTTGAAGCGCAATGTCGCCAATGCCAGCCTGGATTTCTGCTTCACGCAGTCGGGCGACTTCTTCGATGCTCTTTATCTTACCTATTCGGAATCGAGCAATCTCGACGTCAATTTCAATATCTATGTTCCGAAGGTGACTTCTGCTTTCTTCGATAGCATGGTCATTCCGACAACGACACAGAACTATACGCTTGCCAATCAGTTCATCAACTTCATGCTAAGAAAGGATAACGCCTATCAGAATGCGACGGCGATTGGATATTCTCCGACATTGAAGAGCGTGAAGTCTCTCTTTGAAGAGAATGCGAAGAACGGAGAATACTATTACTATGATGAGGAATCGGACAGAAAACTCCTTCTTTCTGATTTCTTGAACGCCTATCCTTACTATCTCAATCCCTTATATGGAACAGAACAGGTTTATATGCTTGAACCGAAATCGAGAGAATATCTGACTACCTGCGAATCCATCATGAATAATCTTGCCTGATTGATTTTTTTCATAACGTGTAAAATGAGTCTAGTTGTCCACAATAGAATGTGGTAATATTTTACTCATGAAAAACAAGAAAAAATTGCTGCTTATTCTAAGCATCATTCCACTGATTGCATCCTGTGGAATAAACAATCCGTCTGATTCCGTCTCTTCCGAACGTCCGAATACTGCTTCTGCTGATAGTAGTTTTCCATCAGAGAGCAGTTCTTCTGAAAGTGACGCCACATCCGAAAGCAGTTCTCGGGATTCTGATGTCTCCAGTGATACATCCAAAGAGTCAGATACTTCCAGTGATACATCTAAGGATTCTGATACCGATTCGAAAGATACCGATACTGATACAGATGATAAGGACAAGACAACTCTTAGAAGTGAGTGGAAGAGTCTTGATCTGAATACATACGGAAACACTTTCCGTGCCCAGTTACAGGCTCTTATCAAGGCAACAGGAAGCAAGACTATCAGTTATAGCACGAACAATTCTATTCTAAGTCAGTCCGATAAGGCTTCTAGCGGAAGCGGTGTTGTTCCTTTCTATCATGCAGATACCTACTCTACAACGGACTGGAACAAAGAGCATGTCTGGCCGAATTCAAGAGGTGCCGGAAAGACAGGACCTGGTGCAGATCCTCATATGCTTCGTCCTACCATCTCTACTGAGAATTCAAGCCGCAGCAATTATTTCTACGGCAATGGCGGAAGCGATGGATCGAATACCTGGGATCCTGCAACATTCGGTTATGAACCGGCTCGTGGCGAAGCAGCCAGAATCATCTTCTATTGTGCGACAAGATACTATAAGACCTGTGGAACAGGTGGAACCTCAAAGGGATCAGCGGGATTAGAACTTTCCAATAATCCGAGTGATAACAAAGATCTTCATACGATGGGAAGATTGGATCGACTCATCGAATGGAACAACAAATATCCAGTCACGGAACAGGAAAAGAAGAGAAACGAATACCTCTATTCCAATAATTTCGGAAGAAATCCGTTCATCGATCATCCGGAACTTGCTAATTACATCTGGGATGTCAGTGGAATCCGTTCGACAAAATATACAGGCACGATCTCTTCTTCTGGAGATAGCACAGATACGGATACTGGAAAGACCGATACCGAATATACTTATGAGTACGATGTCGTCACTGATTTAAGCAAGTTATCGACATATGATAGCCTCTCTGTCATTGCAACGGATAACAGCGTCACAGCGGCAATGAAGGATGAACCTCTCAATGCTTCTAGAGAATGGTATCTTGCCTCTGAGACAGTCACTCTTGTGGACAATAAAATCAAGACAAATTCCAAACTGGTGGAATATGAAGTAGAGAAGAATTCCAGTGGACAGTATACCTTCAAGACTGGTGAAAAGTATCTCTATCATTACATCAGTGCAACGCATTATTCTATTGGATTAAGCACATCTACGACACCGGAGAATGGATCTATTTACTTCGATATCACGAATAACAACGGAGCGTTGACGGTAAAAGGAATCCTTGGCGTATACCTGAATTTCCAGAGCAGTTACTCTACGTTCAGCGGAAGTTCATCTTCCAATTCTAAAATCAAATTGGTTTATAGAACCACTAACGCTTAGGTTACTGAATAATATAATTACTTATAGAAGCCACGCAAAAATGAAATGTGTGGCTTTTGTTATGTGAAAATGTTCTGTGATGTCTTCTTTTTCAGAAATGATTGCCTTGTTTCTGAATGTATCATATAATATTATTAACTCAAGAGTTAATAACCTTTGAGTTAATAAAGGAGAATGTTATGTTCATAGGTAGAAAAGAAGAACTGGATGAACTGAACCGAAGATATCTCAGTACGAGAAAGGAATTCGGTGTCATCTATGGCCGTAGAAGAATCGGGAAGTCCTATTTAATCTATGAATTTCTGAAAGATAAAAATGCCCTGCTTTACCAGGCCAAGGAGGATAGTAAATTCGGAAATCTGCGTTCCCTTTCTGGTGAGATTAATCGCTTGATTGGATTGCCGAGCTCTTTTGTCTATGATACGTATGAAGAAGCACTGAATGCATTGATCAAACATGTTGGAAGCGATAGATTTGTTTTTGCTATTGATGAATATCCTTATATCATCAAACAGGATCCTAGCTTTCCGTCTGTATTGCAGAATATCATCGACGCTGCACCGGAGAATATATTTTTCTTGATATCAGGAAGTGATGTATCCATGCTGAAAGATGGGATTGAGAATCATAATTCTCCTTTGTATAAGCGTAGAACTTTTGAGATGGAAATAAAGAAACTGAGATATAGTGAGGCTTTAGAATATCTAAAGGGAATCGATGATGAGGATAAGGTGAAATTCCTGTCTTTGACATCTACGTATCCTTATTATCTTTCTGCAATGGACTTTACTGAATCCTTTGAAGAGAATATCAGGAAACTGTTATTCAGTCCGTATGGAACATTTATCACATTGCCAGATCAATTGCTTTCGAATTCAACAAAGACTCAGGATATTTATAATTCCATTCTTTATGCCGTATCAAAAAGAAAAAGAACGATAAAAGACATCTCTGATTATATTCACGAAGAAGATGCCAAAGTAAGCAAGTATATCTCCTTGCTTTTATCTCAGGAACTGCTTGATAAGAGAGAGACGTATATGGGGAATAAAAAGACGGTCTATTATGAGATTGGTGATCCCATGCTTCGGTTCTGGTATTCGTTTGTCTTTGACAATCTCGAGAGAATCAAAATCAATGGATCACTTGTGTTTGATTCGTTAAAGGAAGAAATAGATGATTTTATTGATTTTGGCTTTGAAGACGTCTCTAGAATGTTCATGGATGAATGGAACAAAGAAGGAAAATTAGGTGATGTCTTTAACCCGTTCAAGCCGTTCAAGGTGGAAAAATCAATCCTGAACAGATCCGTAGAAATCGATGGACTCTCCGATAATGGGAAGACATTGATTGTAATGGAATGCAAGTATCGAAAGACAAAGTTCACATTAAGCATGTTTGGACGTTTAGTGGAAAGTGCTAGCGTCTTTCCTTCTATGCTTAAGAGAGAATACTACTTATTCTCAAAGAGCGGATTCTCGTCTGACCTTTTACAGCTGACTAGAGATGATATTCATCTTATCGATCTGAATCATCTGTTTCAGATGTGAGATGACGTCTCTTGCTTCCGATTTGACGTGTCCCCTTTGTTGTGGACACGATAAAAACGCTTTTGTTATTCGTGAAATCTCAATCATTCATCAAATGCAGCATTTGCAATTTCTCTGGGCAGAGAAGATAATAGTAGCTATGAATGAATATATAGGGAAATGGATGGAAATCATCGAAGGCATGAATAATACCAACACTTACAAAGTCGCCTTCGGACGTGCCATTGTGGAAAATGCCTGCATTGGCAATTATCATTTTTTGAATGGTGTCATCACTATGGAATTCAATGATATTGCTGAATGCATGGTTCAGTATTATTGGAATCAGGCATTCTTCTTCAGACTGAAGCAACAGCCTGGCGACAAAGTTCCTATCATCTATCAGTTAGTCAATAAACTGATTGAGGAATACAGGAAGACAGAAAATACCAATATTCCCTGTTGGGCGAATAAAGGACTATACTGCATCCGGAAAAAGAATCCGACTCTGTATTCTGACATCATAAATGAATGTGGAAATGCTCTAAGGCGTGATGTCTCTTATCGTTTTCTGAATGTGAACGGAAAGGCAGTGGATGCATATCGATATGATCTGAAACTGAAACTTCTCTTCTTCACACCAAATCAGATATTGGACATCAAAGACTATTCACACATTCTGATCAAGCTTTTGAATTACAAGTGGTCCTTGCTTCTTGAAAAATTCAACTGTGCTCCGGAACTGCTCAATAAGGTCAATGA
>CAVJZP010000055.1:0-11576 GCA_963654365.1 Oscillospiraceae bacterium | reverse complement strand
GTTTTAGAAAATAGTGGTTCATGGTAAAATATCTATCGTGAGGTTTGACTCAATCATGAAGAAAGATTCCGGTCTTGTCGAAAAACTGAAAGAACATGATGAAGAAGCTTTTGATGAAATCTATCAGAAGTATTTTCGATTGGTCAAACATGTCGCCTATCAGATCCTGCCTAGTGATATGATTGCGGATGACATCGTTCAGGAGACCTTCTTAAAAATGTATGAGAATATCGACAGCTATCAGAATGATATCTCCTTCAGCGCCTGGCTTTGCACCATTGCAAAGAACTTAGCCTTGAATGAAAAGAAGAAGAGAAGCCGCCTTACTTCGATGCCAGAATATGAGACGGAGAAGTACTCCGTCACACAGGAAGTGAACATCGATCACGAGAAACTGATCCAACAGATCAAGGATCTCCTAGGGGAAAGAGACTATAATCTCTTCATCCTTCGCATGTATCACGGATTATCCTATCAGGAGATATCGGATATGACAGGAGAGACGATAGCCGCTTTGACAAACCGTTATCATCGTGCCGAGAAGAGGGTCAAGAAGAACATCAGACTTTGAGTCAGACGAAAGAAAAGAAGGAGAAACATAAAAGCATGTACGCAAAAAATGTATGGAAGGACTTAGACGAGAAGAAAAGAGAGGACATCTTTGCCTTTTCTAAGGAATACATGGATTTCCTCACCCTTAGCAAGACAGAGAGAATGGCAACAAAAGAGGCAGTTGCCATAGCGAAGAAGAATGGATTCAAGGATATTTCGGAATTCACAGAGCTTCATCCTGGTGACAAGGTTTATGCAACCAATAAGGGAAAGAACTTCCTTGCCGCTGTCATCGGTGAGAAGTCCATTGAAGAGGGAATGAGAGTCTTAGGCGCTCATATCGACTCTCCTCGTCTTGACATCAAACAGAATCCACTTTATGAAAAGGGAGGATTCGCACTCTTTGAGACCCACTACTACGGCGGTATCAAGAAGTATCAGTATGTCACGATTCCTCTTGCTATTCACGGTGTCGTCTATAAGAAGGACGGAACCTCTTTTGAAGTCTCTATCGGTGAAGACCCAAGCGATCCTGTCTTAGGAATCACGGACTTATTGATTCACCTCTCTCAGAACCAGTTAGGAAAGAAGGCAGGAGAAGTCATCAACGGTGAAGATCTTGACATCACTGCCGGAAACATTCCCAGCAAGGATGGAAATGCAAAGGATTACATCCTTGAATTGCTCAAAGAAAAATACGGAATGGAAGAAGAGGATTTCCTCTCTTCTGAACTCCACGCTGTTCCTGCGGGTCCTGCCCGTGACTACGGTTTGGACAGAAGCATGATCGCCGGATACGGGCATGATGACAAAGTCTGTGCCTATACTTCATTAAGAGCAGTATTGGATGCCGGAAAACAGGAGTACACAACCATTGCCATTTTGGTCGACAAAGAGGAAGTCGGCTCGATTGGCGCCACTGGTGCCCAGTCGATGTGGTTTGAGGATACTGTCGCTGAGCTCCTCTACAGAGAAGGAAAGGATTCCTCTCTAGCTGTCCGTCATGCGATGTCGAACACCAAGATGCTCTCCAGCGATGTCTCCTGTGCTGTTGATCCGATTTATCCGAGTGTCAATGAGCCGAGAAACTCCTGCTACTTCGGATATGGTGTCGTGTTCAACAAGTACACGGGTGCCAGAGGAAAAGGCGGATGCAACGATGCAATGCCAGAATATCTCTCC
Source organism: Oscillospiraceae bacterium (assembly GCA_963654365.1). Classification (GTDB taxonomy): domain Bacteria; phylum Bacillota_I; class Bacilli_A; order RFN20; family CAG-288; genus Enterosoma. The sequence continues at coordinate 9,842 of CAVJZP010000055.1, read as the reverse complement.
TTCATCCGCACGGCAATGGATAAGAACGGCATTCACTATCAGACCTCTGAGATTGGAAAGGTTGATCAGGGTGGCGGAGGAACCATCGCCTATATCTTAGGAAACTACAACATGTATGTTCTCGATGCTGGTATTCCGGTCCTCTCTATGCACGCTCCGATGGAGATTGTCTCTAAGGCGGATGTCTACGAAGCCTACTTGGCTTACAAAACCTTCTTGGCTGCTTGATCGAATGACTAAAAGACTGCGAAACAAGAAACCGCAGTCTTTTCTTTTTCTCAAAATAGGATGTTTTCTTGCTAATGATAGACATACGATGATATATTGTTGAAGATATGAAACACAAATGGGGAAAGATCATCACATCACTATTTGCTTCTCTTTTTGCTGTGCTCAGTGTATTCATCACCTGCTTTGCATTGATAAGAAGCGACGGCAATATGAATAGCAAACAGGGATTGCCGGATCTGAAGGATGGCGTCATCGACTTCACAGGATATAACATCCAGGAAACCTATGTGAAACAGCATATGAAGGGGGAATATGAATTCTTCTACAACCGCTGGATTGTTGAAGAGGAATATAACGGAGAATGCGATACGAAAGTCAGCGTCCCTCATCATTACAAGGATACGGTCATAAACGGGAAGCGGTTATCTAACGAAGGGTATTCCTCCTATCGCGTCTATGTCAAAGGACTTCCTATCGGAACAAAGGTCTGGTTCATCAACAATAATTTTGTCGGCGGTTTCTATGCCTATGTCAATAAGGAACTTGTCGTTCAATACGGAACCAGGGCAAAGGAAGGAAACTGCAAGAGCAATGGCGGAGACGATATGACGAAGGAATACATCGTAAAAGACAGTGATCCCTTAGAGGTCGTATTTGAAGTCTCCTCCTCTTATCAGGGTGGACTGACGACGCCGGCAAGGCTTGTCATCAATACATTAGGCAGAAACCCGACCTCTCAGTATCTGACCAACAACATCGGATTCTTTGTCTTTGGCATTGTCTTCTCTCTTCTTATCGTTTCCTTTGTCATCAACATCAATGTCACAAAGAGAGACATGTCTTTTTCTGTCTTCATGGCGCTTCTGACATTGATGGCATTCTTCTCCATCGATGTGTATTGGAGAGTGTTATCCATTGTGAAGACGAATACATACAACCCTATTATTTTCATCAACTTGCTAATTTCCATAGCACTTTCATTTTCCTTGTATTTCCATTTTGTTCAGTCTAACAAAATAAAAGGAAACAAATGGTATCTGATTTTGATGTCTTTAGTTTCTGCTCTTTCCGTTATCCTTTATTTTGTTCTGATGGGAACATTTATGCAGGTGGTTTCTTTGATGTTGACTTTAGTCAATTTTATCCTTCTGATTCCATCCTTGACTGGAAACATATGGGAGGGAAAGAGAATCAATATACCCTTCCTTTTCATCCTCTATTCTCTGATTCTTTATTTCTCTTTGACCTTCTTTGACTTAGAAAATATCATGATTGCAGGATTGGAGCAATCGATTTCCTATATCCTGCTTCCTCTTATTGTCACTGTCATTATCCTATACCGTATCTCTACGTTATCCAACACCAAGAAATACATTAAGGCATTAGAGGAAGAAAAAGAGATGGAGAAGATCAAAGCAGATGTCTTAAAGGAACAGATCAAACCGCATTTTATCTTCAACTGCCTGACAAGCATTCAATGCGCCTATCAGGGAGATGAGAAAAGAGGAAGGGAGATGATCACTGCCTTTTCCAAACACTTGAGGAGCAACTTGGAAGCCTCTTCTTCAGACTTAGTTCCTTTTGAAGTGGAGTTATCCAACATTCTGAATTTTGTGAACCTTGTCAATCTAGAGAAGGAAAACGGGCAGGACCTCCTTCTCGATTTGGAGGTAACCGACTTTTCTCTTCCTCCTCTTACGATAGAACCTTTTGTCGAGAATGCGGTCAAGTATTCTAAAACGGAAGAGAAAGAGGATGGATATATCTCTTTGTCTACAAGGACAGAAGAGAAAGACATTGTCATCACGATTGAGGATAACGGAGTCGGATTCGATGCTTCCAAACTGAAGAAATCCTCCGTTGGATTAAACAACGCAAAAGAAAGGCTCTTTCTGACTTTAAAGGCGATAACAACAGTCGAGTCAAAGATTGGTGAAGGTACGAGAGTGACGATACGGATACCACAATCTCGGGAGGAAAGAAAATGAACGCAATTGTCTTAGATGATGAAAAGGAATCCATCCTTTTATTCACATCTCATATCATCGATATCCAAGACCTCAGCATCAATGTCTTTTCGAAGAAATGGAAGGATGCTTTAGACTATCTGGAAAAGAACAAGGTGGATATTGCATTCCTCGATATTGTGATGCCGGATATCAACGGAGTAGACCTGGCTGAGAAGATGATCTCTCTTTCTCCTTCTATCAAGATTGTCTTCATCACTGGCTATAGCCAGGATGTCGATAAGATCAAAGAGAGAATCGGAGAGAACTTCTTTGCTTTCTGCTATAAGCCCTATGACGAAGAGACAATCCGTGGCATCATAGCACGCGCAAGGATGGAAAAGAATGCAAAGGTCGTATTTAAGACCTTCCCTCGCTTTGACATGTATGTCAATGATGTCTTAGTCGACTTCAAAAGAGCAAAAGCAAAAGAACTGCTTGCCTTGATGGTCGATCATAGAGGCGGTGAGGTTACGATGGATGAAGCGATAACGAAGCTTTGGATCGATAAGAACGTGGAACTTTCCAAGAGGCTTTACCGTGATGCGGTATGCCGACTCAGGATGAAACTGAAGGAATACGGAATCGAGAATCTGGTTCATTTCAGCCGTGCTAGAATGTCGTTGAATGTTGATGATGTTCTTTGCGACAGCTGGGATTATCAGGACAAGAAAGATGTTCTCTTCTATGGCGAGTATATGCGCCCGTATGAGTGGGCAGTAGAAAAAGAAAACCAATTCACAAGCAAAAGCATAAAATAATCGCTGGAAACAGGCTTGCTATCGTATATTCTTGGAATTTTGTCATACGATAACCTTCTGGTGTGTTATAGTTATTACACGATAAATACCTGGAGGTTGACCATGGAAGAAAACGAGTCGATAAATCTCTTGCTTTGCTTAGACAAGTACTGCTTTGACGGCATATTGATCACTCTGCTTTCTGCTAGCAAAAATACAAGGCATCCATTGAATGTATTTATCGGAACCGGTCACTTCAAAACGAAGAAGAAGGAATTCTTTGCCTTTGAACAGAGTCAGGCTGATTTCTTAGAGAAAGCAATACAGAAATACAATCCGGGAAGCCATATCCATCTTGTCGATATGACAGAGGAAGTTAACGAGAAACTAGGAAAGAGCGTCAATCTAAACGGCAAGTTTTCACCTTATTCCATGATCCGCCTCTTATCGGATCATCATGAAGAGTTCGGAGAACGATTGCTCTATATCGATATCGATGTCGTCGTGACAGGAGATCTCTACAAGATCTACTCGGAGGACTTGTCTGACAAGGATGTCGGAATGGTGATTGACGAGGTCGGTTCCCATTGGTTAGGAAGAAAGTACTGCAATTCTGGTGTCATCCTGATGAATCTGAAGAGATTAAGGGAGAACGGGCATTTCGATGTCGTCAGAAAGAAAGTTATCCAAAATCACTATTTTATGCCAGATCAGACAGCGTTGAACCGTGGACTTAAGAAGAACATCAAAATCATGTCACCTCGGTTCAACGATCAGCACTATCTTCATGATGATACCGTGATACGTCATTACTGCCAGTGGATCAAACTCAATAAAAGAGGATTCTCCAACGTAGCAAAGAAACCTTGGAATATTGAAGAATTCAGAAAGACATATGGAGATGATGTCCATAAAGAAACATTAGAAGAATACATGAAAATAAAGGATGAATACCTAAAAACAATCTGTGCTGATAAATAAAAGAATTTTATTATAGGGACAAGCTTGAATTCCAGGATTCGAAAAAGACTCCAGGAGGAAAGACTGACTATTGTCATGATTCCTAACTGGAGCTTTTTTCTTGGACTTTGTTTCTAGGACCGAACCCTGTAGTGAATCCCGTGTTATATGGATGTGTTTTTCAATCTGTTTTGTGATAGGTCACTGAATACGATATATGATCGGATAAAAGAGTAAACCCAATTCAGATTCTTCAGCATCATGGAGAGATAGCATTTGGGATTCAGTACACGGATGCGGTTTTCTTTTTGAAGTAATGATACTTTTTGTTTTTGATGAAAAAGAAGAAAGCAGAGACAAGAAGAGCAAAGAATTCAGAGAACAGAACAGAGAGCCATAATCCATTGACACCGAACAGAAGAGGAATGACATAGATACAGATGATTTGAAAGAGGAAAGTTCTGGCCAAGGATAAGACCCCAGAGACTAATCCATCGTTGAGATCCGTGAAGAAGGAAGAAGCAAAGATATTGAATCCGGATAGGTAATAGGAGATGGCATATAATCGTATTGCGTTTGCGCAGAGCTTCTGCAGGTCTTCATTATTCCGGATGAAGGCTTTGGAAAGAGGGGAAGCGGATAGGATTGCTAAGGATGCCAATACTAAGGCAAAGCCAGCATAGATGATAAGACAGTTCTTCAATAGGCTTTGCAGTTCTTCTTCATTCTTGGCACCATAATGGTAGGAGATGATCGGTGCGACACCGATCGCATATCCGAAGAAGACACCAGTGAAGATGAAACCGACATACATGATGATGCCGTATGCGGTGACACCATCCTGTCCGATGTATTTCATCAGCTGTGCGTTGAATAGCATGTTGATGATCGACATCGACACATTGGTGACCATCTCTGACAATCCGTTTCCGGCTGCATTGAGAACGGGCTTGATCTGAAAACAGGGAGAAGTGAAGTTCAAAGGTGTCCTGTCTTTGAAAAAAACAAGATAAGCAATAGGGAGAAGAGCGCCGACAATCTGAGAAGCGCCCGTAGCAATGGCTGCGCCTTTGACACCGAGATGGAAGACGGCGATGAGAAGATAGTCTCCGACAATGTTGACCACACCAGCTATGACTGTAATTAAAAATCCAAGCATCGGCTTCTCTGCGACGGACATATAAGACTGGAACGCATTCTGTATCATGAAGAACCCAACAAAGGAAACCAGGATTCTTCCGTATTCTTCACAGTACGGAAGCATCGCTTCCGTTGCTCCTAATAAGGAAGCGACGGGTTTGATGGTGAAGAATCCGACCAGTGTGGATACAATACCGATAGCGACCAATGTCTCGAAAATCATAGTGAAGTACTGATTTCCTTTGTGCTTGTCTCCTTCTCCGTAAGTCTTTGCAATCAAGGCACTTCCTCCGGTTCCGAACATGAAACCGAATGTTCCCAATAGCATGACATAAGGAAGGATAAGATTGATGGCGGAGAAGGCGGTATCGCCTTCGATATTGCTGACAAACAGTCCATCGAACACACCATAGATGCTAGAGAAGATCATCATGATGATCGCTGGGAATGTGTATTTCAGTAAACTGCGGATAGTAAAATGCGAATCGGCTTTGAACATATAGACCTCCAGATACAGCCTTAATATGTTAAACTATCCCCTAAGGGGAGAGTCAACTCAACATGAAAGAATATCTGTCCATCGGTGAATTTTCCAAGTTGTCCGGCCTAACGATCAAAGCGTTACGGTATTATGACAAGATTGGTGTCTTAAAACCAGATTATGTCTCTAAGGAGAGTCTATATCGTTATTATTCCAGAAATCAGCTCCGCATAGCGGAACTGATCATGACTTCCGTCATATTGGACCTGCCTCTTTCCTTTGTGAAAGAGAACTTCATCAAAGATAACAGGATTCATTATGAGTCCTATCTTACCTATGCAGAGAAAAGGCTTCAGGAAAGAATCGCCGAGTTAAAAGACAACCTATCCTTTGTTCAGTCGACTTCTGATTGTGTGAAAAGACAGAAGATAGAGAAAATGGATTCCTATACTCCTTTCATGATGGAAAAGACGAGTTATCTCTTGACTCCATTTGACAAGGATATCGATTCTTTTGAATTTGATCTGTGCTCTTCAAAGTTATTTGAAGAATACAGTGCGGAGTACAAAGAGTTCAACTATACCTATGGAGTGCTGCTTTATCAGAAACGAAAATATATCTTTGCAGAACTGAAGAACAGAAAATTCGCAAAGAAAAAGAAAGAGCAGATGATACTCACCTTAGAGAAAGGAGAATACGAAGCAAAGCTCACTAAGAATACAAGAGCAGAATCCTTATCGGACTCTTTCTATATGATTTCACAGTCTCTTTTATCTAATAAGGACAAAGTCTATGAGATCATAAGGAAAAAGAATTGACAAGTCGTTCTAGTTAGATTAGGTTGCTAATCATTTTATCAGGTCTTTCATACTGCAGAAAAGAACTTTTGCTAACTTATACAGAGTCTCTCCGCTGGCCTTGGAAAGCTCGAGTTTCCTTTGCTCGTAGGCTTTTATTGACCTAAGGGAAACGCCGCTTGTCTTGGATAATTCAGACTGACTCAGTCTTCTTTTTGTTCGGATGATCTTAAGAGGAGATTCATTTGACATATGACTTTGAATCAGCCTTACAGTATCCATGATATCCATCTCATGATAGGGAAAGTAATTGAGAATCAGTTTGCTGCACGGATAATAGGACAGGATTTCCTTGTATGTTTTTGCAGTATACCATTGCGTATAGGCAAGGACATATCCTAGCCAATATTCTGGAGATGTTGCCATATTCTATTCGGTCTGTTCCATTTCCTTGTTCAGTACTGACCCTAATAATTCAATGGCGGACTTTCCTGCTATATATATCGGATCTACTACCTCAAAGGCGTGACAGACAGGAGATGAAAGGAACTTTTCACTGATCTCGTCAAGGGAAAGTTTTTCCTCATAGACAGCGACTTCAAATAAGGAACCCAGTTTTTCCTGACAAAGGTCAAGAAAGCATTCATTGTATGCGTGGATCATCTGCTTTTACTCCTTCTTTTATTATTTCGCAGAGATATAAGGAATCTGGATTAAATGGACCGGCTTTATCAGAAAGAAACTTATTTCGTGCTTGAATGTTTCGATCTTGGCGCATAGGGAAATAGATGCTGGTCTTAGCCAATTCATAGCCTATGAACTTTAGGTTGCTGAAAGCCTTTTGACTTTTAATGACGATTTGCTCACCAAGGTTTCCAAGTTTCATTGCCTCAGCAAGTCTTTGGCATGAGATGGTATTATTCAAAAAGGATTCTGCATAGGAAAAATAGGAATCATCAGCTCGAAATCCTTTGATGATATCGTAATCCTGATAAGGCAAGGAGAAGTTATCAATCAAATATTGTTTGCCTGCTCTTGCTATTTCATTCTTCAGAATCAAGACTCGGTTCTCTAGTAAAACGGTTATCCAATGAAGGATGTTGTATTTTTTTCGGTCAAATCCAAAATGCTAAGATTATCTGTCTGGAGTTCGTATTGATTTGCATATCCCTCTTTATTATCACTGGCGCCCCATTCTTTTGCTAACTCCATGTTCTCTGTACAATAAAAGCCAAGACCATAATCTTTTTTCTTGTTTCCGTATCCGAATATGTGCTTTTCGATAATCTTATCGGAACCATGATATATAAGATGAGTTTTATTCATAACATTCATAACCCTAATAAAATTATAATATCCTAATGCTATATCTTAAAGAATTTGGAACATTAGAATGTTATAGTTGATGCAAAGATTTGGATGCTGGCTTTACGATATAGCGTATTCGATAAACCATATTCGTAAAATTAACCAAGATGTTTCAACTATTACAAAAGCGATAGGCCTACAAATTATGCCTATCGCTTTAGACGTTATATGGTCTTTATCGACAATGGTATTGAACCTTCCTTATGGTTTATAAAGTTCCCTTGCTCTTTAATAGCTGACACAAAGCATCAAAAGCAGCGTACTTCTTAGCAAACTTCTTGTTTGCCGCATAGACTCTGCTCGTGATGTGATGGCTTCTGATATAGCAGGCACAGGTCCAGACAGAATCCCCATCTTCGTTCTTCACGGCATCATCGGAGAAGACATAGACCGGCATGGAACACCATCCATGTTCAGAGAGTTCCTTGAGAACGTTGATGGAAGAGTCGATGTCAAAAGTGACTTCTGGTTTCTCAGATGACAGGAATGGATTCAGATAGTCATCGATTCCGATAATCTTTTCACATACGGATTCCAATGTCTTGATATCCCACTTGGTATCAATGGCTATTGCACCGATGATGGCTTCTAAAAGATCAGCCTGAACTTTCATCTGCTCACTGACTTTGTTCTTGGTGTCTGACTTTCCTAAGAGCATGTATTTGGCTAAGCCAAGAGAGTCGATGATATGAGAGAAGTTTTCGTTGGAGACCAGACTCTTCTTGATCTCAGTGAAATCACCTTCATCCTTGTTTGTGATGATGGTAAAATACTCGCTGCCTTTCTGGTCCTCAGACAACCAGGAATGCTTGGCTCTGAACTTTTGTGCGATTTCTTTGACAACGACAAAGTCGATGACTTTGTCTCCAATGAACTCCAGAACCTCGTTGCTGGGAATGCCGTGGTCGACGGAGTAGGAACTTCGTGTGAAAGCCTGGACTAAAAGAGTCTTGTCCTTGAAAGAATAGCCGATTGTCTCTTCAATCTTTCCTAACTCGTTTTTCAGATTCTTCTCCTGCTCGTCTTCGCCTAGGACATTGAGTTTTTTGTTTAATTCTTCGTAATTCATTGCTTTTTTCCTCCTTTGATTATGAGATTAAACCTGTCCGAGGAACAAAAAATCCTATGATGGAAAATGCTTTATGAAAAGCATATTTTTCATCCATAGGACTCAATTTTGCAAAACAATTTTTGTAAAGCTTTTCACTTGCTGACTCCTTGTATGGAACCACCAAACGAATCAATTTACTCAACCACTTTGGGAAATCAATCCTACCTTGGACATCTTTATTATGACACAATAAAACGTGAATGCAAGAAAAAAATGATTTGTTTAGAAGGAAACTGGATGCAAATCAGTATTTTGCAATGTTTTAAATCAGATATTGTTTATCTTCAGGAAACCATTTGGTTTTCTTGATTGCCTTTGAGGCGCTTTCTTTTCATAGAGAAAATTCATGAAATCGAGAATCTTCATTCCGGGGAATAAGGTATCGCAGTAGCGAGGAAAAACATGCTGGGGAACGATACCGCTGTAGTCATTTGCCAGCAGACGGTCTTTGATCCCGTCTGCATCGAATAAGTATACGGCCACCCCGTTCTTGTGCGATGTGTTATAGAATTTAATCGTTTCTATGGATCTGCCTCATGACTTTCCTTCCAAACTAAGATAATATCCTTTTTCCGACTTCATTACGTAGAGATCAATGTGACTTGAATTGCCACCTCTGCATACCTCATAGGGATGGCTATCGCATAATATTGCTCTTTCGAAGCAGATAGATCTTTTATGCGTTCCTATTTGTTCGCCTTATATCCAATTGAGCAAAACATATAGAAAATGTTTGCTGTCATGAATTGGAGGAATTTACAAATAGGCTCATCTCCTTTCCGCTTAAAAATATAGGAAAGAATCTTATCTGTCTTTTCTTGCCTGATGTCGGATAGGTAATCCTCTTTTCTTTCAGACAATGTGTCATAATAATCTTTTCTTGAGATAATTCCCGTTTTTTCGTATACGTCTAGATTCGCTTCGACATCATCGTTATACGTCCCTTCTTCTTTCTATTATGGGCTGTGCCCCTGCAACGAAATGTCTAGGAACATATATTCCAATTAT
>CAVJZP010000054.1:0-12065 GCA_963654365.1 Oscillospiraceae bacterium | reverse complement strand
ATAGAATACTCAACGATATATCCATAGTATTTCTTAATTCGTATTGCAATTCACGTCCGGAAACCTCCGGAGCTTTACGTTCGAATTTACTTCTTTTTGATTGGATCGACCGGTTTGATCGGAGCACGAGGTGCGCCAGGTTTCTTGCTGATCGGTGCGATAGGATGGAAGGCAGGAGTCTGCTTGTCAGAGAACGGATTCTGAGACTGGATCTTGTCTTCACTCTTTTCAGCCGGTTTGACCGGTTCAACCGGTTTGAAGTTGATCGGTGCAGTCGGCTTGGAAATCTTATTCTCGTCTTCTTTCTTCTCGCTAGTATCAGCCACTGTTTCATTGGATGCCTTCTTGGCCTTTACAAGATCGCGGATGGAAGTGGCTTTTCCAGCGGTCGGCTGAGCGGCAGCGGAAGGAACATTTCCATTGAGCTTGTTGACTGTGGTGACGTTTGTATATCCATTCTTACGGATATCTTCGTTACGTCTCTTCTGCTTCCATTCCGGTTCATTGGACTGGTTGGCGAAGACAGGATTGACAGTAGGCTGGACCTTTGTGACACCCTTCTTGAAGGCTTCCTCTGCGGAGAGATCACCTTCATAGGTCTTGATCTGATAGTTCTTGAGTTCGAAACGAACCTTCTGAGCTTTGACAGCTTCGATCTTATCGTGCTTGGATTTGGCAGTGGAGTGGAGAGGCCCAGAGATAGGAGTGAGGACTTTGTTTTCTTCAGCGGGCTTCTCTTCTTCAACCGGAGCAGCCTTAGGAGCAACAGGGGTAATCGGAGCAATCGGAGTGATTTTAGGTTTGTTATCTTTATTCGCCTGTGGAACGTTCTTCAATTCAACCTGCTTGACGTTAGCGACTGGCTTCGGAGCAGGAGCGGCAGGAGCAGCAGGCTTTTCTTCTTCGATTGGCTTTTCTTCAACGGCGGTTTTCTCTTCCGGAACATATTCAGGAACGATCCAGTCTTTTTCAAGATTGAACTTCTCGGTCTTGACTTCTTCATGAGCGTTGTCTAAGACAACCTGCTTCTTGTCAGAACGGGATTCTGTATTTTCATGGACGACAGGTTCATGTTCTTCTTCCTGAGGACGCTTTCCATCGTCTTCGATGAAGTTGATGGCTTTTGTGACAGCACCCTTGTTTTCTTCAACTGGTTTTTCTTCGACTGGCTCTTCTGCCTTTTCTTCAGCAACTTCTTCAACGACAGGTACAGCATCTTCCTTCGGAGCGACGACATCAGCGATTTCAGAAGTCTCTTCTGCTTTTTCTTCGACAGGTTCTTCAGCAGGCTTTTCTTCCGCTACAGGAGCTTCTTCCATCTTCTTTTCGGCTTCGTGCCAAGGATTAGCTTCCCACTCATCGATGCCAGGGAGAACTTTGACTGTTCGTGGCAAGTCAGGTTGAATGGTATCAGTCAGTTTCTTCGCCTCTATGGCATCACTGTCTTCGTGTGCCTTTTCTTCGGTTGTCTGCGGCTCGAGAAGCGAAATCAGCTTCTCGACTTCGGTGTCATAGAGGCCTGGTAGGTTTGATATCGGAGAGGCTTCAATCGGCTCCAAGGAATTGATGATGGCAAGTTCGCGGATGGTTGGAGTGACTCTCACGGTTTCAACAACAGGCTTCTCTTCCGGTGTGACAGCTTCTTCCGAAGCGATGACAGCGACAGGAGCAGCAACAACAACTTCTTCAGCAGGCTTTTCTTCTTCGATAGGCTTTGCTTCTTCTTCAACAGCAACAGATTTCTTTCCTTTGATCTTGCAGGCCATGATGTAGAAGATGATCTGGAAGATGATCAGCATGACAAGGATATAGAAGGTTGCATTGAACCAAAGGTTGCCAGAGATGAAGGAAAGTTTCAGGACAGAAAGAGTCTGACCGGACGCAAAGAGGTTCTTCCATTTTGCATAGGTATCCGGGAACCAAGTATAATACTTTCCTACAAGGTCAGAAATCTTCTGGGTATAAGGAACGGAGAGGTAAGCGAGGAAGACAACGAAGGAAACGATGAAGACAATCCAGCAAAGAGCTTTGCGGAATCCTTCTTTTCTTCCTAACTTTCTGTTGTGGTTCATGACCAAGAACGGAGTGTAAGAGAGGAATAACAGTCCTAAGAGCAGACAGAGGTAGAGAAGGCTGAACATAGTGGCTGTGAATATTTCACTATGTGATCGGAATGGCATCTTTAGGTCAAGATTCTCAACAAGATGATACTTAACCCAATCGATGAATTTCGTTGAGAAACCATCAAACCAGCTCAATCCCTGCAAGTAATCCTTCAGATAATGAGAGACTGGCGTAAACAACAACACGGCTACGACAGCGACAATCACGAGTAAAACGATGAAGATGACGTTAAAGACGGTGACAGCCTTGCTCCCTTTTTTCTTGTTCACAGGAGCGCTTTGTTCTTTTTTTGCCATTATGGGCCTCCTTAACATGCTCAAAGATGGAAGATTGGTAAGTTTCTATTATTTTAGCACTATATAAAAAACGTATGCAAGATATTTTAACCTATTTATATATATTTATTAGAGAAGCAACTTTTCCAATAATGTTGTTGTTGTCAACAATTGCCTGTTGGGCATAGAAAAAGCCATCTGTTATTTAAAAATCAGATGGCTATTTCTGTGTGCTATTCAATTGAACTTATTGTCAATCTGGATACATATATAATTTACCTTGTTGGAAATCAAAATACAAACAAAAACGATAAAATTATTGCTTGGTATTTATGAAATGAAAAGTTGCTATTATAAATTATTCCCACAAATCTTTATAATTACGGCAAAATATGATAAAATGCCAAAGAGGTACTTGACTATGATCAAAACAGACATAAATGCAGTTTTCTTCGATTGCTGGGATACATTGATTTCCTTTGAATGCAACGAGAAACGCTGGAATATACTTAGCCTTTATCAGCATTCGAAAAACAGAGATGCAATCGATTGGGATGAAGTCTATGAATTCTCGGAGCAGTTCTTTGATGGATACTATCGCTCCAGACTCAATTATGAAGTGGATATCTCTGCAGTTTTGAATCTCTTTGTCACATATTTTGATATGGAACTGGATTGCCCTATCGATGTCTGCACTCATGAGATCCTCATTCATCTTGACCCGAAGCCAATCGATGGCATTGATGAGTTCCTCACCTGCCTTGATGAGAATGGAATCTATTATTCTGTTCTTTCTAATACTATTTATTCTTCGGATGATACTCTTACTTTGATCAATAAGCTGATTCCTGGTCATCACTTCGGCTTTTTCTTGGGTTCGAAGGATATCGGTGTGAAGAAACCGAATCCTGTTTTCTTTCAGACAGGTGTAAAGAAGGCGAAGAAAGATCTGAATCATTCGATGTATATCGGAGATGCCTTCTATCAGGATGTCATCGGTTCCTATACGGCAGGATTTTCTTCTTCAGTCTGGCTGAATCACAAAGGCAAGAAACCTACATTTTTTGAACGCACTGACTTGACGAATACGATACAATATACTATCGCTCCAGACTCAATTATGAAGTGGATATCTCTGCAGTTTTGAATCTCTTTGTCACATATTTTGATATGGAACTGGATTGCCCTATCGATGTCTGCACTCATGAGATCCTCATTCATCTTGACCCGAAGCCAATCGATGGCATTGATGAGTTCCTCACCTGCCTTGATGAGAATGGAATCTATTATTCTGTTCTTTCTAATACTATTTATTCTTCGGATGATACTCTTACTTTGATCAATAAGCTGATTCCTGGTCATCACTTCGGCTTTTTCTTGGGTTCGAAGGATATCGGTGTGAAGAAACCGAATCCTGTTTTCTTTCAGACAGGTGTAAAGAAGGCGAAGAAAGATCTGAATCATTCGATGTATATCGGAGATGCCTTCTATCAGGATGTCATCGGTTCCTATACGGCAGGATTTTCTTCTTCAGTCTGGCTGAATCACAAAGGCAAGAAACCTACATTTTTTGAACGCACTGACTTGACGAATACGATACAATATACAGAAGCAGACTCTTATCGCAGACTGATTTCCCAAATGAAGGAGATAAAATCAAAATGAAAGAAATGATACTTCCGGACAAAGACGACCTTCATTATTGCACCTCATCCTACGTTCCTAAATTCGATTCGGTAGGAAATGTTGACCTCCATGATCTGATGATGCAGTTTCAGGATCTTGCCGGAAAGCATGTTGAGAATCTTGGCTTAGGCGAAGACTTCAAAAACAAGAACTCTGTCTTTTATATCCTTTGCAGAGTGAAAGGATACTTCCTCTCTGATATTCGGAAAGAGGAACCTTATACCTTTGTCACCTATCCGGTTCAGGCTTCTGCCCTTCAGCTTTACCGCTATGCCTACATTCTTGATTCGAATGGAAATCCTGTCTTTTATCTTGTCTCTTTATGGGTATTGATGGATCAGAAGACAAGAAGATTGCAGTCAGCGAAAACATTCCGTGAGACTTTGAAGCTTGTCATTCCTGACATCGAGGAAACAAGACCGCTTACGGATGAGAGGCTCGTTGAGATGGATTTCTCTGATAAAGAATTCCATTATCAGTCCTCCTATCTCGTCAATGAGAACGACATCGATTCCAATCAGCATATGAATAATACCGTCTATATGAGGATTGCACAGGAAAAATGCATCCTCAAACCCATCTCTGTCTTTGAAATCGACTTTGAGAAAGAATGCTATCTCAATGAAATGATCACGCTGGAAAGCTCAGTGTATGAGAATTCCTACTATGTCATAGGAAGGAAGAACGACGGACTGCTTTCCTTCATGGCAAAATTCAGCACACCGGAAAAGTTCTGATTTTTTCGCCCTTTTCTCTTTTCCCACTATATATCTTTATGATGGGAAAAGATTTTATATGTCCTCGCTGCGGCAATCAGGATCCCCGTTATATCGGATATCGTAAGGGAGTCCCTTATTGCAGAGCCTGCATCGGATTTCACGGAAGAAAAGCAAACGATGCTTTTTCTGTGAATCAGAAAATAAGATTGGAACTGAAATATCCTCTGAGTGAAAAGCAAAAAGAGATTTCCGATGGCGTTCTATATGCATTATCATCAGGAAAGAATGTTCTTATCCATGCAGTCACAGGAGCCGGAAAGACTGAACTGGTCTATCATGCGATGGAAAGCGTTCTGAGAAAAGGCGGACATGTCGGCTTTGCAACACCGAGAAAGGATGTCGTCATCGACTTGCTTCCTCGCATTCAGGAATCCTTTCCAAAGGCAAAGACGATTGCAGTCTACGGAGAACATAGTTCTATTCTGGAAGCGGATATCATCGTATTGACGACACACCAAATGTATCGATATGAATCCTTCTTTGACCTCTTGGTCTTAGATGAAATCGATGCTTTCCCTTATCGAGGAAATACGGTTCTGAATTCCTTTTTCAAAAAGAGTGTAAAAGGAAATTATGTTCTTCTCTCCGCTACGCCGAGCAAAGAGGATATCGAAAAGGTGAAAAAGGATAACGGGGTAGTGTTATCCCTCTATGAACGCTATCATCATGCTCCTCTTCCTGAGCCAAAAATAAGACAAGTGACTTGGCTAACCTCCTACTATTATGTCTATAAGTTGCTAAAAGCATTCCTTGAGGATGATAAGCCTGTTTTTCTTTTTGCACCGACGATATCCATCGGTCATCGCCTTTACACTTTTCTGAAGATTTCTTTTCCTTTGGGAAGCTTTGTCTCCTCTGAGGAAGAAGGAAGAAGACTCGATATTGAGAAATTCAAAAACGGAGACTTGAAGTATCTCGTCACTACATCGATTCTAGAGAGAGGCGTGACGGTGAAGAACCTTCAGGTCATTGTCTTTGATGCGGATCATGAACTCTATAACTCAGCCGCCTTGGTACAGATTGCAGGAAGAGTCGGAAGAAAGATAGATGCGAAGACAGGGGATGTCTATTTTTTAGGACAAAGTGTAACGGAAGAGATGAAAAAAGCGAAAGAGGAAATTCATGAATACAACCGAAAATCTGGCTTATTGTAAAAGTTGCTTCAAAGAACTTCATCTTGCTCCGTTTCGGAGACTGATTGAGAATGCGCCACTGCTTTGTGATGAATGCATCTCACAGATAAATATGAAATTGGAGGTAAGGGAAATAAAAGATATCAAGGTGATGTTTTTATCTGATTATGATGGTATCATGAAGACGTGGCTGATGAATTTCAAAGAGTATGGCGATATCGAATTAGCACCTTGCTTTCTCTCTCCTTTCTTACCGCTGTTGCGGCTTCTTTTTCGGGATTATATTTTTGTCCCGTGCCCTTCCTCAGAAAAACGAATCAAGAAGCGTGGCTTTGATCACCTTAGTGAGATGCTTAAAGCGAGTCGACTTCCCTATCGTAGTCTTCTATGTCAGAAAAGCGCGGTGGAACAGAAGAATGTCAAAGGACAGGAAAGACAGAAGAAAAAAGGAATTGCCCTGATGGATGAAAACTGTGATTTGTCTGAGAAAAAGATAGTTCTTTTTGATGATGTTCTAACTAGCGGTGCTACATTTCTTCAATCTTACGAACAGATCAAAAAGACAAAGGCAAAGAAGATTGTGGGGTTAATCATCATGGACAATCAGAAGACAGAAGTGAGAAAACTGAAAGTATAAATTGCACACATATCGATGTAGTAGGTATTATTCATAACGTTAGTTTGTTATAATATATACATCTGCAAAGTTCACTTCGTGGAGGTGTTATGAATAAACTATTATCCAAACAGCGTAAATGGTTAGCCTTTCTCTTCCTTATCGAGATTTTAGGCCTTGTCGCTCTCTTATTGTGTTACTTATATCTGCCGGATTTTGATTCTTACTTCTATGTTGCATGCGGACTTCTTGGCGGATATCTATTCATCGATACTCTTTTTATCATCGCCTATAATTCCGCTTTCCGAAAGAATAAGACAAACAGTGACTTAAAAGCCGCTTCCATCATCGGAAATGATATCAATCAAGCGTATAACTTCGGTGAACTCGGCTTGGCGGTCTGTGACTACAACAATAATGTCATCTGGGTCAACGATTTCATGAGTGAACGCTTCCCCATGATTGTCGACAGCAATATCTTCAGCAAGTTTCCTGCTTTAGAGAGGCTCAAGGATGCCGCCCACAAAGCGAGCAACGAACATCCAAGAGTCATCGATAACCATATGACCTACGAGGTGGAACTGATTGAAGAGGCAAGATTATTCATCTTCAAGGATATCACGGACTTTGCCAATATCTACGATTACAATCAGAAGCAGTCTCCCGTTGTCGGATATATCCTAATCGATAACTATGCTGACATCCAGATGAACATCGGAGATGATTCTGAATTCATGGAGATGCATAAGGATGTCAATGACCGCATCAACAAATTCGGATCTGAGCATAATGCCTTGCTTAGGAAGATTACGGAAGACAGATATCTCTTCGTCATGACGAAAGAGAATTATGACAAAGTCTATGCCAATAAGTTCAGCCTTGTCTCGGATGTCGCAAAAGCACACCCTCGCGGATTCACTATTTCCATGGGTATCGGCTTAGGCTTCCCGGATTACGGAAGGCTTGCTTCAATGGCATCTTCCGCATTGGATGCTGCATTAAGCCGTGGCGGTGACCAGGTCGCTGTCGATAATCACGGACAGCCGATTGCATTCTTCGGTGGCAAGACAGACCTGATGCCGAGCAGAAACCGTGTGAAGACCAGAATGCTTGCCAACACCTTCTTCACGATGCTGAAGAAGTATCAGAACGTCATCATCATGGGACATATGACAGCTGATTTCGATGCCTTTGCATCCGCTCTTGCTGTCTATGAGCTTTGCCAAAACGCCAAAGTGGATGCCAAAATCTGCTATGAGGACAGATTCGTAGAGGCAAAGTGCAGACACGCGGTCGATGTCTCCTTTACCAGAGAAGAGACCGATGAGATGTTTGTCTCCATGAAGGAGATGGACTCCTACATCAACGATAAGACCTTGCTTGTCATGGTTGACCACAGCAATCCTACCATCTCCATCTTCTCGGAATATGTGAGAAAATTCGACAATATCGCTATCATCGATCATCACCGCCCTGGAACGAACATTGTCAACGATACAGTCTTTGAGGACGTGGATACTTCCGCATCTTCCGCCAGTGAAATTCTTACCTCTTTCATCGTCTACTATCCGAACGATATCTTTGTTGATGAAAGGACGGCAACATTCTTACTTGCCGGTATCTCACTCGATACCCATTTCTTCCGCGAGCATTCTACAAACTCTACTTTCGAGGCCTGTGCTCAGCTGAAAAACTGGAATGCCGATACGATGAAAGTCGTCGACTTCCTAAGAGAAGGATTGGAGGAATTCACGCAGAAGATTGAAATTCTTGCTACTCAGCAGTGCTTAAAGCCGGGTGTCATGGTCATGACAGCACCGGATGATGAACAGGTCGATGGTGTTACCTTAAGCCGCGTTGCTGACGAGGCAGTTTCCGTCGATGGTGTCCAGGCTTCCTTCTGTATCGGAAGAATCGGAGACCACAACATCAAGATTGCAGCCAGAAGCAATGGCTCTGTCAATGTCGGTATCTTAATGGAGAAGATTGGGGATGGAAAACGAGGCGGTGGCAGATTCGTAGCAGCCGCTGCAGATTTCCCAGAATCCACTGTCGATGAGGTCTTAAAGGAACTCAAAGAAGTCTTAAACGATTATCTGGATGACGCTAGAATCAACAACATGCAGGCAAAATAGAAAATCAATGGAGGCATTATTATGAAAGTATTGATGAAGAAAGAATTGAGAAAAGTCGGAAAAAGAGGAGAAATCATCGAAGTGTCGGATGGTTATGGCGCAAACTATCTCATTCCGAATGGATATGCAGTTCTCTATACAGCAGAGGCTCAGAAGCAGTATGCCATCGAGTTGGAACAGGAGCGCATCCTCGATGAACA
The DNA here is from genome assembly GCA_963654365.1 of Oscillospiraceae bacterium. Lineage (GTDB taxonomy): Bacteria > Bacillota_I > Bacilli_A > RFN20 > CAG-288 > Enterosoma. Next base: position 3,117 of record CAVJZP010000054.1, on the reverse strand, counting down.
GAAAAAAGCAGAGGCAAGAGAATTGGCCGAAAAACTGAAGACCATCACGCTTCCTTTTGAGGCATCTGCCGGAAGAAACGGCGATATGATCGGTACCATCTCCTTCAAGAAGGCTTCGGAAGCCTTGGAGAAGAACTACGGTATCAAGCTTTCGAAAGGTCAGCTGATCGACAAGGACGTCATTGTCAATGGATTTGGTCTTACGACATTGAAGGTCGACCTTTACAAAGGAATCGTCGGTGAACTCAGAATCCGTGTTGCTTTAAAGGAAAAGAAGTAAACGATGTCTGACGAAAATAGCTCTCTTGAACTCAATGAGGTAACCATCCTCGGAAATATCATCAGCGACAATACGGGAAACCAGATGCTGACTGCTGTTCAGCATCTGACTGTCGATGATTTTACTGACCCAAGAAATAAGTTCGTCTATCAGGCAATGCTAGAGATCAACTCCCATGGAGAAACTCCGGATCTTGCCTTGCTTGTGACAACGCTTCAGAACGATAAGTCCTTCGATACCATCGGTGGAATGGATTATCTGAACCTGATTATTGACAATACGGCTCGTATCGCTTCTATCGAAGCCTATATCAAGCGTATCAAAGACAAAGCGCTTTTGAAAAAATTCTTAGCAAAATGCAAAGATGTCGTCGATGTCGCTGAGACACAGCCGATTGATGATGTCAGCGAATACATAGGGCGTGCAGAGACCGAAATCAATGAAATCGCCAAAGAGAGGTCCATCAAAGAGGCGAGCAGACTCTCTGAAATCTCTCCGGAACTTGTCGAAAGATGGGTAAAGCAGAGCAAGAGATTCCGTGAAGAAGGAATTGACCCCTCTGGCATCACCGGTGCGAAGACTGGCTATGAGACACTGGATAAGCTTACTCATGGATGGAATCCAGGACAGCTCATCATCATCGGTGCCCGTCCTGCTGTTGGTAAAACTGCATTTACTTTGAATCTTCTCTACAACGTTGCCAAAGAGAAAAAGCCGGTTATCTTCTTCTCCCTGGAAATGAAGGCCGCATCCATTGAGATGAGACTTCTTGAACTTGCCAGCGACTTGACAGCAGAAGAGATCAATAAGATGGACTTTGCGCAGGATTCTACTCCGAATCATCTCGTTGTCAATGTCAAATCCAAGGAAGAAAGTGCCAAGGTCGCGAAACTTCAGGCCGGCATGAACACTCTTGCTGAACTGCCTTTCTATGTCGATGAGAATCCGGGTACTACGGTTCTCGATATCGCTGCCAAGTGCCGTAAACTGATCAAAGGTCAGAACATTCAGGCTTCTTTGGTTGCTATTGACTATATCGGTTTGATCGAACCGAGCAAAAAGTCTGCGGGCGATTCTAAGACCAATCAGGTCGGTGAAATCTCCCGAAGTCTGAAGAAACTGGCAAATGAATTGGAGATTCCGATCATTGCACTGAGTCAGCTCTCCCGTGATTCTGCAAAAAGAGGCGCTGACCATAAGCCGATCCTTACTGACTTAAGAGACTCTGGCGCTTTGGAAGCGGATGCTGACATGGTCTTCTTCCTCTATCGTCCGGACTATTTCGGAGATGACAAAAAAGAGGATGGTGCCAATGGTTCTACAGATAGTGAACCGGAAGAGGAAAGCCCGATTTCCTCTGTCGATCTGATGCTCTCCAAAAACAGAGAAGGTCAGCTCGGAACGGTCAAATTCGTATTCGACAAACCGCACTGCCATTTTGCAATTCGTGCGGATGATCGTTTCAATGACGATAATACCCCATTTGGAGTTTGATTATGCAATACGATGTCATATCTAGCGGAAGCAAAGGGAATTGTACACTCCTCTTTTCCCATGGACACTGCATCCAGATCGATTTTGGAATTTCGAAAAAGAGGGTGACGAATGCATTAGAGAGTTACGGATACGAGTTTTCGGATGTGGAGGCAGTCCTTGTCACACATGAGCATAGCGATCACGCTAGTCAAATCGCAGCGGCAGACAAAGATAAGGTCTATAGCGGAAATCCATCTCTTCCGAAATTGGAAGGAGTCATTTCCGGTGAAAGGCTTCTTCGTCCGTTCCGACCAATACAGATTTCTGTCTTTACGATCACTCCTCTTCCTTTAAGCCACGATGCGAAGAATACGCTTGGATTTGTTATCGACGATGGAGAAGAGAAATTAGCCTATGTCACCGATACGGGCTTTGTCCCGGAGAAGAACTTCCCTTACCTGAATAATCTCAATTATTATATTTTCGAGTCAAATCATGACCCGAAGATGCTTTACGAGTCCAAAAGACCAGATCATCTCATCCGTCGCATCATCTCGGATACGGGACATCTATCCAATCTGGACTGCGGATACTATCTTTCCACTTTCATCGGTGAAAAGACGAAGGAGATTGTCCTTGCCCATCTTTCTGATGAGTGCAATACCCCCGACCTTGCCCTGAAGACATTGGATGATGTCTTTTTAAGGCAGTTAGGATATGTTCCTGAGGTGAGCGTCAAAGCCGCTTCGGAAAAAGAAGAGACAAAGGGTGGAAAATGAATATCCGTTTTCTTCTCCCTGGAAAATGCAGGGAAAAATATATCAAAGACGGTCAGGATGAATATCTGAAGAGACTATCCAAATACGGAAAAATCTCTCTTGTGCCTCTTTCGGAAGAACCTCTTCCTTCTCTTCCGACGAAGGGACAGATTGCAAAGGCCCTTTCTCTTGAAGCAGATCGAATCCTGAAACAGATCAAAGACGACGAATATCTTTTTTTGGTCGATATCCATGCAAAGAACATCTCGACAAAAGCCTTCTCTGAAAAGATGGAATCTGTCATGAAGACAAAAGGAAATCTAGTCTTCTTAGTCGGATCTTCCTATGGATTGGATGATAGGATTAGGAAGAGAGCGGATTTCTCTTTTTCCTTAGGGGAGATGACATATACGCACTATATGGCGATGCTTTTGGTCATTGAACAGGTCTATCGCTCATTGAAAATCATCAACGGGGAATGCTACGACAAGTAATCGGCGTGAAAGCCAAAAAAAGTATTTGACAAACAACTATGTCATCCTTATACTATCCGGTTTTCGGAAGCATAAAAGCCCAGAATTCCCGATTCTATCGGTGGTTTCC
>CAVJZP010000053.1:0-12140 GCA_963654365.1 Oscillospiraceae bacterium | reverse complement strand
CAGACGCGGGAGGGCTTTTCAAGTGTTTTCGAAGTGCTCAGAATTGACGTATACGTCAGAATGCCTTCGATAGCATTGGAGCCTTTGACGGATTGGACAACTGCAATCTTCTCCATTCCGTAAAGACCTTCACAAACGAGTCTTTCCTCGTCTCGTTATTCGCGTTCATGGAATAGATACCAGTCAGAACATTAATCAGACCTCCAGGTATTCTATCCTCTTCTAAGAATGTGTAATCAAACTCTCTCATATCCTCTCCTTTTGCATATGATTTATCATTTTATATGCAGAAACACGCTAGCTATATATAGAAAAGGCTGCTCAGAAACAAACGTTTCCAAACAGCCTTGCCTTATTCGATGATTCCTAAATTGACAAGATCGTCCTCTAAGTCATCACGGGGAAGTCCCATGATGGTGTAATAATCACCTTCAACGACTTTTCCCTCGATGAAGTCGCTGTCCTGGATTCCGTAAGCCCCTGCTTTGTCAAACGGGGATCCGGAATCGATGTAGATGCTGATCTCGGCATCTGCCATCTTTTCGAGATATACTTTGGCAATACAGACTCTATGACGGAGTTCCTGAGCACCTTTCATGATGGTATAGGCAGTGACGACTTCATGGATATGACCGGTCAGAAGACGGAGCATACGATAGACATCCTCTTCGTCTTTCGGCTTTCCTAACTGCTGACCCTGGTAGACGACCATCGTATCGCTGGCGATGACGATATCGCTAGGATGGGTAAGAGCAATCTCTTTTCCTTTTCCCTGTGCTTCATGAAGGCAGAGCCTTTTGACGTCTTTGTCATGCAGGGCTCTTTCGTTGAAGGAGGAAGGGATGGTTTCAAAAGGAATATCGCCTAAGATGTCTTTCAGTATCTCAACTCTTCTTGGGGATTTGCTGGCAAGGATGATCATATTATTCCTCAGGAGAGTAGTTCAGGATGACCGGAATGACCATCGGGTTACGATGGCTTTCACGGTAGAGGAAGTGGGAAGTGACGCTCTTGACGGTGTTCTTGATATCGGAGTAGGTCACCTTTGTTCCGTTGTTCATCATTCTCATGATCTCGATGCCGATGATCTCACTGGCTTTCTTCTGCAAGCCTTTCTTATTGGCGGAGATGAAGCCTTTGGATTCTACAACCGGAGCAGAGACAAGCGTGTTGTCCTTCGGATTGATGACGAGGAAGACGCCGACCATGCCTTCGTTGATCAGTGTGGAACGGTCCTTGATGACGGAGTTAGAGATTCCGACCGGATTCTTTCCGTCGATATAGATGCTGTCAGCAGGAAGTGTCGTGGTGGCTCTTGTGACTTTATGGTTGACAAGAGTGAGAACATCTCCGTTTTCACAGACAAAAGTGTGATCCTTGGCTAAGCCGCATTCCACACCGATTCTGGCGTGAAGCTTCAGCATTCTGTATTCGCCGTGGATCGGCATGAAGTAATGAGGGCGCGCTAACTTCTGCATCAGTCTCATCTCCTGTCTGGAAGCGTGTCCGGATGCGTGGAGATTATAGAGCACAGAGTTGGTTACGACAGAGGCGCCTAAGCGGCTGAGCTGGTTGATCAGCTTGTTGATGCTGGCTGTGTTTCCAGGGATGACAGAAGAGGAGAAGACAATGGTGTCACCAGGAATGACGTGGATGAAGCGGTGATCTCCGCGTGCGATTCTAGAGAGGACCGCCATCGGTTCACCTTGTGTGCCAGTACAGAGGATAGTGACCTGATCCGGAGGAAGGGTCTTGAGATCTTCCGGAGAGGCTAAGTATTCATCCGGGACTTTGATGTATCCGAATTCACGGGCAGCATCGATATTGCTTTCCATGCTTCTTCCGAAGACGATGATCTTTCTTTTGAACTTCATGCTGGTCTCGATGATCTGCTGAATACGGGAGATGTTGGAGGAGAAGGTAGAGATCAATAAACGGCCGGAGGCTTCAGAGAAGACATCCTGAATGCCGCGGATGACCGTTCTTTCACTCTTGGTGTAGCCTTCCTTTTCGGCATTGGTGGAGTCGGCCATCAATAAGTCGATTCCTTTATCGCCGAAGCGTGTCAGCTTCGAGATGTTGAAGTCTCCGTCGACCGGAGTCAAATCGATTTTGAAGTCACCGGTCTCAACGATGGTTCCCTGCGGAGTTGTGATATAAAGACCGAAGGAATCCGGAATGGAGTGAGTGACATGGAAGAATTCGACGATGAATTCTCCAAACTTGAGAATGTCATTCTCTTTGTATTCCAAGATTCTTGTCTTGGTTCTGATCTTTCCGTCTTCAATCTTATGACGGATCAAGGCACAGGCAATCTTCGGAGCATAGATGACCGGAACATCGATCTCTCTGAGAAGGAAAGGAATGCCACCGATATGGTCTTCGTGACCATGTGTGATGACTAAGCCTTTGATCTTCTTCTGATTTTCGATCAGGTGCGTGAAATCCGGGATCACATAATCGACACCAGGCATGCTCGCATCAGGGAACATGACACCGCAGTCGATGATGAGAATCGTGGATTCATTTTCAATGCAGTAGAGGTTTTTGCCAACCTCACCAAGACCGCCGAGAGCGTAGATCTCGACAGGAGACGATAAAATCTGTTTCAAATCTGCCATATAAAGTACCTCATATTATTCAATCAATTCATTATAAATAGACTCATCAAATGAAAAAGTTTTGTAATGTGATTACAAATGTCGAATATATTTTACAAAGATATTCCATCAATCACAAGCAAAAATCATCATCAGACGGCAATAGCGTTTTCATCGATGTAGAACGGATTCTTTTTGTCGATCTTCTCATAGTATAAAATGCCGTCCAAATGGTCGTATTCATGCTGGAAGACAATAGCCGGATATCCGGTGAGTTTCAGAGTGACATCTTTCTCAGAGACAACATCGTAAGCCTTCAGTGTGATCTTGTAATAGCGGTAGACATAGCCTTTTACATCCACAGGGACAGAAAGGCATCCTTCTCCTGTCGGTAAGTAGGCTTTCTTTACGGAACTGGAGATGATCTTCGGATTCACAAGTCCGTACTCATAGACTTTTCCGCTGTCATCTTCGAAGTAGATAGCGAAGAATCTCTCTGAGATTCCAATCTGAGGAGCAGCGATGCCGACACCGGAACGGATCTGGTACTTTTCAGCGATTTCCGGATCCTGGCTGTCCTTGAGATACGAAACCATGTCGAGAATGGTTTTCTTCGTTTCTTCCTTCAACGGGAAAGACACTTCTTTTGCTTTTGCGTGCAGGACTTCATCGTCCTTGGTGTAAATTTTAAATAGTTTCATAATACGGAGATTATATCACATTTTCATGGCTCTATCTTTTCCCAATGAAGGAAAATGAAAATCATGCTATAATTTTCCTGTTATGACAGAGACAGAATTCATAGAAAAAGAGATAAAACTGATCGAAGACATTCAGTCTTCAGATGTCTATCTGCACTATAAAGAACTATCCAAGAAAGTAGAGGATGACCCCACTCTCCTTTCTCTTTCCAAAGAGAGAGATGAGATTCTTCTTAAAATCGATTCTGCGAAAGACAAAGAAGAAAAAGAGAATCTCATTCTTCTCTATCATAGAAAAGAAAAAGAAATAGAGTCCACCAATCTGATGAAGGAATATAAGTTCTACTATGAAAAGATAAAGACGATCATCAACCATCTCAGCGATGGACTGAATAAGGAGATATTATGATACGAATCATTGCAGGACTATACAAAGGAAGATTTCTGAAGGTACCGGACTCCAAAGTCACAAGACCGACCATGGATAAAGTAAGACAGGCTATTTTCAACGCCATGAAGGATAAGTCACAGGATAGCATCTGCCTTGACTTGTTCGCTGGCAGCGGAGCGATGGGATTAGAGGCTCTTTCAAGAGGAGCAAAGAAGGTATATTTCAACGATAAGGACAGAAAGACATTCATGACGATGAAAGAGAACATTCTCTCTTTGGAAAGCAATCCGGAAAGATATGTCATGGCAAACAGTGACTATCGTCTCTTCCTGAAGAAATATTCGGACGTGAAGTTCGATGTTGTCTTCCTCGATCCTCCCTATCGATTCAACATCAATGATGCAATCATCCATGAGATGATCGAAAGAGAGATGCTTTCCGATAGTGCCCTTATCGTATCCGAACAGGAGAACGCAAATAAGGAGATAGAAGAATTCGTCATGAAAGAGTATCGGTACGGTCAGAAGCATGTCGCAATCTATAGAAGAGGAGAACAAGAATGAGAATCGCAGTATATCCAGGATCCTTTGATCCGCTTACCAATGGGCATGTTGATGTCGCCTTGCGCGCCAAGAAGTTCTTCGACAAGGTCATCATTATGATTGCCAATAACGAAAGCAAAAAAGGCCATTACATGTTCACGGCGGAAGAAAGAGCAAAAATGGCAGAAGAAACCTTTGCTGGATTAGAAGGGTTTGAAGTTGTAATCACTGATAAACTCGTCGTCAAGGAGGCAAAGAAGTTAGGCGCACAGGCTCTGATCCGTGGCTTAAGAGCAGTCACTGATTACGAGGCGGAGTTCCAGCTTCATGAGGTCAATGAATTCCTTGAGCCGGATATCGATATGGTCTATCTGATGGCAAGGAAGGATCAGGCCTTTGTCTCATCGAGCACGATAAAAGAACTCCACTCTCAGGGAGTGGATATCTCATCTTTGGTTCCTTTGCCGGTGCTTAAGATGATGGACAAGAAGTTCAGCAAGTGAACTTCTTCGTCTTCTCAATCAGTTTCGAGTAGATGTGTTCGATAAACCATGGCTCTGTCGATGCCTTTAAGGCTTCGTTGAAAGTGAACCATTTCACACCGGAATTCTCATCTGCTTTCATCTCTATCCTATCGTGGATATCGGCAGTGAGGAGGTAGGTGACATTCAGATGAAGATGAGAGGAGACATACTCTCCTCTTTTTTGATGACCGTCTACGGTCAACACTTCCAAAGAGAGAATTTCATCGGTTATTGGTGTCACATTCGTCAAGGAACTCTCTTCCTCTGCCTCCTTGATGCTGACAGCGAGAAGGTCTTCTTCTCCGTCGGCATGTCCGCCAAGCCAGCTCCACGACTTGTAGATATTGTGATAGCACATCAATACATGTTTTTTCTCTTTGTCGAGAATCCAACAGGAGGCTGTCATATGGGCGACCTTGTTCTCACGCGTAAAGATATCCGGAACATTCTTAAGACAGGATAGTATGATAGCTTTATCCTTCTCTTCCTGTTCATTATAGGGAGTATAGGTTTCGATATCTTTGATCAGTTTATCTCTTTTATTCATGGTCTTTTATCCTCAGATAGAAACAGTATTCATCCTTCATCTCATCGATGCTTTTGAAGAAGACATCCTTGATGATCCGATAATGTCGGAATCCGCATTTTTCTAATACATGCATAGAGGGGAAGTTATCGGAAAAGACAAGAGCAGTCAGTACATCAATCTTTCCTTCCTCTTTCCATTTGTCTATGGCAGAAGAAAGTATCTCCGTCATGATTCCTTTTCCCCAGTATTCCTTGGATAAGACATAGCCAAGCTCTTTTGTGTTCTCTAGCGGAAAATCCGAAGATAATCTCGAAGAGGGATGAAGAGAAAAGGAACCGATGACTTTGTTGGTCTCTTTGTCGACGATGGCGTAATCATTCTCATTGGTCAGGAAGATGTTATACAAAACAGCTTTTGTCTCTTCAATGTTCTGATGATGTTTCCATCCTGCTCGTTCTCCTACTCCATCCATGGAAGCATAGGAAAAGATATCATTCAGGTCATCTTCGTTGAAGCGGCGCAGTAAAGTGCGCTCCGTTTCCAAATAGAAAGTCATGCGAGTATTATAGCATGAACTAACCTTGAATATCTCTAGCAAGAAAATAGGCAGGGGGGGGAGAAATAGTCTTACTTATCCGATAACATGAAAAGCCACTTCAGCATTTAGACTGAAGTGGCTTCTTATCATTATGCTTTATTCTGTGCTTCTCTTTCTCTTATCTTCATTGCTTTTTCATGAATCTTTCTCATGTTGTATAGAATAAGATAGAGGAATGAGAAAGAGATGGCAGAGACAACAAGTGAGGCTAAGAGAAGATAGAGAATATTGATTGGATAAAACGGGATGTAGATTCTAGAATAATTGTTAAGGATAGGCATGGAACAGGCGTAAAGGATGATGGAAAGAGGCCATACCAGAATCATGGATAAAATAGAGGGCAACAAGGCAGTCTTCAGACATTCCTCCTTGGCATTCTCACCAGAGGCAAGCAGATAGATTTTCTTTTCGTTCTTTCTCTTGATGAAGAAGGCATCTAGAATAAGGAAAGCAAGAGTCAGCACTGCAGAAAGTATTACAATCTTGTTAATTATTTCTATATTATCCTCAATACCACCTTCGTAATAAATGATGCCACGTTTAACATTCTCTACATCGTATCGATAGCGACTACTGTAGTTGGGAAGTTTGTTCTTCTTAGAATAAACATAGGAGAAGATAGAATCAATATCAGCATCTTCTATCCTTGCAATAAGGGAAGTATAATAATTTCCCACATAAACGGAAAGTTTCTTCAAACCTTTTTCATTGACAAGAATCGACCAACTATATAGACCCGAACCGTAATTTTTTGTATCTAGATTGAATCCATTGAAAGTAAAGGGAATAGATCCTCTGTATGTTTTTCCGACCCGTATAATCTTGTCGCCTTTAAATATCTCCTCTTCATACTGATCATAGAAGTACTTCAGATACTTCTTTGAATAGGAAAGAAGGAAGGTATTGGCATCTTCAGAAAAGTATTCATCGGAAGAGGGGTATTTATAATTATCGAAGAGATAGAGCTTGAGGACTCCTTTCTTTTCTTCATCTGTCCATTCATCAACAGGTTTAGGATCTTTTGAATGGAAATAAGATTTTCCATATTTTTCCATGAAAGATAAATTGTTAGAATAGATCTCAGTATAGTTTTCGTCAGCGTAATAGGAGACAGCATATTCTAAGTAATTCTTGAACAAATCTGATAGAGTCATCTTCTTTTCTGAATTATCTGTAGCGCCATATATGAATTCTTTTGGAAAGAGGATAGTTTTTTCAGTGGCCTTCTCATCATAAAGCATGCTTCGGAAACAGGAAACAGGCAGTAGAATCTCATCTTCTACATTTTCATTGAATCGCAATGTCTTGTTCAAAGAAAGATCATTCAGAAGTGTAATGTATGAGCTGGAATATGTATCGCCGATTTTGTCGTTTTCTATTGTGAGATGACCATCAGAAACATAAAAATCATTGTCGGGATTGTACAGAAAGACGTTGTTGTTGTCTATGATAGGCTTTATCAGTTGATCGGATATGATGTATTTGTCCAACAGCTTGTTCGTAAGTAAGGAATTATAGTTGTCTTCATCATAGGCTTGAATGAAATCATCACTGTGTTCATAATCGAATCCTGTACCTAAAAAACCAGATATCGTCACTCTTCCTATAGAGGAAAAATTTGTCTTCAATGTTTTTCCAATAAGTGCTTTCATGCTCATATCTTCAGGTAGTATTGTTTCTTCATTAAAAGAATAACCATTGTACTTGAAGAAACAGTATTGGAAGTCAGTGAGCATGATTTCCTTTTCTGCTTCTGGCAATTTTCCTTCTAATACTGTATAGGAACTCGGAAGACAATTCAATGAACTGATGCTGATGCAATCCTCATAAAGTCTTGGAAATATATTGCCATATAAAGATGAATACTGATTGGTTAAATAGATATACATTGGATAGGATCTGATGTAGGTTGTGTCCGTATTTTTCTCAATCTCATTTATCTCATCTTCGTTAAAATATGAAGTCATCCATCCAACGCCATTTTTCTCTAATTTAATATAATCCTTCTGAGAATTGACGAAATCCTCTTGGAACGCTTTATAGGGCTTTCGCATATAACAGTTCATATCAAGTGCAAACGATGCACAGAAACAGACAGAGAAGAGCAAGGCAAAGACCTTAAATATCCAGTTAGGACGAAGATACCATTTTGCAATTTTGTCTTTCATAATCATGCCTCCCTTAGAAAAATACTCTAGCATAGAATATTGTAATCTGCAATATCTTTTAAGGCTTTATGTTTTTTTGCAAAAGTTATTACCTAAATCCGTTTAAAAACGATTTCGTTGTCATTAGTGGGGCTTGTGTATTCTATGTTTTGGTATGGAAACACATGTATCATAAGCTGATAAGCATCGCTTCAATGATAATAAGAACAACGAAAAAACAGCTCTTTCGAGCTGCTTATTTCGATACTTTGTATTCCTGGAAGTTGTAGATGTCGATCATCATGGTAGAGACGTTAGCGGCATTGGTGAAGGATAATCCGCTCGGAGCATCGCAGATGACCTTGTTCGGCTTGCAGTACTGAAGGACATTTGTCTTAGCGCTGTCTGCGTTATATCCGTCGAGGTCGGTGATGTAGTTGGCTGCGGATTTGTCTTTGATGTAGGTGACGATTGTAGGAGTCGGCATGGTTCCACCATCTTTATCAGCGGTGAAATCCTTGCTGAAGTTCTCGATGACAGACTTCTTTGTGCTTTCGCTTCCAGAATGGGTTTCATCCTGACTTTCATAAGTAGAGATGAAGGAACGGGAAGCGTCCATCTGCTGCTGAAGCGTGATGAACTTGTTGTCGTATAAACTGGCGATGCCTTCATTGTTGACAGCATCGGTGGAATCATCGATATCCCAGCTTACATCGATGGTGTAGAACTTGAGATGGCCGTTGGCATAATCCTTATTGAAGTTCTTGTACCAGGTCTCGAGGTTGCTCTGGAGATTGGAGCAGTTATCGCAATTGCTCTTGTAGAACATCACGACGAAGCCTTCTTTTCCATTGTCCAAGTCGAACTTTCCGTTCTCATCGAACTTCTGATCGCCGACAGAACCATTGCAGTTCTTGTCTTCGCCGGTCAGATACATGCCGAGCTTCTTATAGTCAATACGATGTTCCTTATAGAAGCTGGAATTATCGCTATTGATTGCATTGGTGATGCCTTTGACAACGAAAGGAATGGCAACGACAACGCCGACAACAACGCCGACAATGAGTAAAACCTGAAGCCAGGCGGCTTCCTTGAACCATTCCCAGGCCGCTACAGCATGGGCGCGTCCTTTTTTGGCTTTTGTTTCATTAGAAGACATTGGGTTTCCTCCATTTTCTAGCACACAACTATATCAATCGCAGTTTTTGTTTAACATGGTGCCCCGAGCCAGAATCGGACTAGCAATTGGTCCTTACCAAGGACCCGTTATACCATTTAACTAAGGGGGCAGAAAATCACCGCGTGAAATACTATAACTAATTCTTAGAATAATGTCAACAAACGACTAGTCCTTTTTCAGTTCTTTTTTGAAAATTTCCAAGGATTCCGGCCGTATATATTTGACGACAGCGGTCTCATAATGAAGAAGATTGACCAATCCTATCTTGTTCGGATTTTTCTTTACGTCCTTCTTCTTGGCAATCATGACCGTTCCGTTATCCAAGTGTGAAAGATATAAGGCAAGCTCACAGGCTGTATTGATAACATCTTTCTTGTCTTTCCCGTCCAATATGACGACATGAGATCCCGGAAAATCCTTTACGTGCAGGAAAAGATCCTCTTTCTTTGCCATGCTGAAAGTGAGTTCCTCGTTCTGAAGTCCGTTCATGCCGAAACCGATCTTTCCCTCTTTTAAGAGAATATAGTGAGGATCATAGCGATGCTTCTTGGAGACCTTATATACCGTATTTCTCCCTTGTTTTTCTTTGATATATCCTTCCTGAAGGAGTTCGCTCTTCAGTTCCATGACGTCTCTTGGTGTGCCGTCTTTCGCTTCGACAAGCTTCTTCTCCAGATATTCGATCTCATCCTTCGTTTTGACGATGAGCTCATCAAGGATTTTCAAGGCCGTCTTTGCCTTCTGATACTTCTTGAAATAGGTGTTGGCATTCTTCGGTGCATCAAATAAGGGATTGAGAGGAATCTCATACCCGTCCCTTTTCAAGAACTTGTCCCCTTTCTGAATCTCACCCTGATAGAGATAAATCATCTGACCGTATTCGAGGAATTTCATCCTGTCATGTGCGGTTTCCATGTCATTATTGAGGTTGATCAGCTTCTTTTTTGCGATTTTGATGGCTTTTTCAATCAGAGCCAGCAGTTCTTTTACCTTATTGAGCTTGGCAAACTCTTTCTGGTTTTTCACAAAGTGAGTGTAGATATCCTCTACTTTGACTTTCTCAGCCTCTTTCTTCCCGAAGGGGAAAGAGATGATATCCTTTTTGATGATATAGATATCCTTCGACTGTTTCATCGCCTTGAGTGTTGAATTGAGGTCGTGATGCTCTTCATTGACGTATTGCTTCAGATAGCGAAGCGTGGCGTTAGGAAGGTAAGGACGAGCCTCTTCGGCATCAGAAAGATGACTCGGAAGAGATCCTCTTTCTTCCGGATACTGATAGATGGCATTTCTGGTGATGAAGATTCCCTTCTCAATATCGGTATGCTCATGATAGAGAGATACAATCTTTCCATAGGGATAGGCGATGATATAGCAGTTAGGACGGTTCGGAAACAGTTCCAGGATGAAGTCATAGGAGTCGTTTGTCTCTGTGATGTCCTCTTTGTATGCATCGATATGAATAGTAAGGATTCTCTCCCCTTGGTGCTTCTTGACAGATAGGACTCTTCCACCAGCCAATTTCCTCAGCGAATTGAAAAACGGAGTGTTCTCCGGAATCTTTTCAAATCTTTCTTTGCTATAGCAGGCATAGGGATTGGTCGGTTCCATCGTAAAGAGAAAAGAACCATGTCGGATATGTTTTTCATCCAGCACTTCGGAATAGGGAATCGCATACGCCCCGTTTCCAAGTGAAAAAGGACGGCCTAAGGTGGAAGGAACCATCTCTTTGGCCAATTCGTCTACGATGATTGTCAAGGATAGATTATCTACTGCCATAGCATTTATGATATCACAAATAGGATGCGGAAAAAGAAAACAACCGCCGAAGCGGTTGCCATTTGTCAGTTGAGATTGGTAGAGAAGATATAGCCGTTAGCAAGGGATTCGTAGAAATTCTCACGTCTTTCTTTCTTGTAGCTGCGTGTCTTCTTCTCGTTCTTCTTCCCGAATAAATTAACATCTTTCATCTTGTAGTACCTCCGTGTAGATGTGCCATTCGTATGTCGTAGTCTGGAGTGTAAAAGTGGGTCTGCTTTCGTCTCTTCTCGTCTAGTCAAAATCGAATGGATAGGTAATGTATCAAATTGAAATCCTAGATGCAAGTCAAAAACGATGAAAGCGTTTATCCCGAAATATTTTTTTTGAAGAAAATGATATATTTTTCTTAGTCAATCATTTTATTGATAGATATCGGAGAACCACAGCGATGAGATGGAAAAACAGAATCAGAGAATCTTATGAAAAGAGCATGAACTTCAAGTATGAACCCGAGAAAGCAAAAGAGGGCCTCTCTTTTGCAGTCAAGGAAAAACAAGATAATCATATGCTGAGAAAGGTGCTGGTTCCTGTTCTTTGCTCTGTCTCTGGACTTGGAATCGCCCTCACTTCCTATTTTGTGGTCCGAAGTTCTTCTCAGAATAAGGATATGGCACAGGAAAAGTCCTATAACACCTTGTCTAAACTCGATGGTGATACGAACAATTATACCTATTCTTTCACGGTAGAAGGGAAAAACCTTGATTTCCGTTATCATCCTAACGATCATCTTCTCACGGTAGACTTCTCTTCTTCCTTGACCGTTGATGGTCTTACCGTCAAAGACGAAGATGAGAAACTGGATTATGATTCTGTCGATTTGGGATATCGTCTCAGCGCAAAATCGACTCATAATATCAGCTGGGATTATGATGACGGAACTCTCAAAGGAGAGGGATCCTTCCTGATTGAGATCAGCAGATCCGCGGCAACACAGAAAGACCGCAAAGCGTAAAACAGATTCAGAAAGGGACCTTCGGGTCCTTTTCTTTTTTCTGGATGATAGGATTCCCTTTTTTTCGATAGTTTTAGAAAATAGTGGTTCATGGTAAAATATCCGGTTTTCGGAAGCATAAAAGCCCAGAATTCCCGATTCTATCGGTGGTTTCC
>CAVJZP010000052.1:0-12375 GCA_963654365.1 Oscillospiraceae bacterium | reverse complement strand
GGCGGATTTCACCGAAAGTTTTTTCGGAGGCTCACATCATTCTTCCGAAAATGGGAATACGTTCTTACCCTATGCCATGAATTACGATTTCAAGGCATAACCTAAGTCCAAAAAAAGCAAAACGAAGGTCAAGGCAACTGTCAGCCTTGACCTTTTTTTGCGGTTATGAAAATATTTTCATGTTTCTTTTTGACTATTTATATATAAATATATATAATTTTTTATGAAGTCAAATTCCAATTTGACAAGGAGGAATTATGGAAGACAACAAAAAGATGTACAAAGATAGAGTTACGATCTATGAAGTCGCAAAAGTAGCAGGCGTTTCCCTCGCCACCGTCAGCCGTGTCATCAACAACCATCAGAATGTCACCGAGAAGACCAAGAAGGCCGTCAACGATGCCATTCAGAGATTGGGATATAAACCATCTGCCTTAGCACAAGGCTTAGCCAACTCCCGTTCCACCAACATCGGAATCATGATCCCTTCCACGGGATATTCCTATGTCTCCAACATGTTGGACGGCATGATTGAGGTTGCAAAGATTTACAAATATATCACCTCGATCTTCATCACGAAGAGAACGAAAGAGGATTCCGGTGCTGTCATCGAATCCCTTATCAAATCCCATGTCGACGGCGCTGTCATCTATGATGACGAGCTCGGAACCGATGAAATCCGTTCCATCCAGAACTACCATATCCCGCTCATCGTGGTCGGCCACGATATGGAAGGTGACTCCTTAGGAAGCATCATCATCGAATACAAGGATCCGGTCATGGATGTCGTCAAGGAGCATATGATGTCCACGAAGGAAGACGATGTCTATATCCTCGATGTCGTCAACCAGGGCAAAATGCTCGATGAGATCCGCGACGGACTTCTCGATTATGCCAAGGCAAACGGAAGACATATCGAGACGATCACTCTCAACGATTCCTACAACATCATCTATCCGGCGATGAAGGAATATTTCAAGACGCACCGCAAAGGCTACTTTGTCGCGCCTCGCGACTCTCTTGCCGCCGCTGTCGTCAATGCTGCCATCGAATCCGGTTTAAGAATTCCGGAAGATATCGAAGTCCTCTCCGCCATCGGAAGCAAGGTCTCCTATATGACAAGACCGGAGATTTCTTCCTTCTCCATGGATATGTTCAAAGTTGGCTCTGTTGCTGTCAGAATGCTCACAAAGCTTCTCAACGAAAGCGATCAGCCTTCCGCTACAAAGACCTTCCGTTTCCGCGCCACCTACAACAAGCGTTCCACAACCAAGTGAGAACAAAGGATAGGAGTCTACTATGTTTCTACCCATTTTGATGAATGGCGCCTCAATCGCCGCCATTTCCGTATCCTCTCTTGTCCTAGTGGCTGGTATCGTCGTCGGAATCATCCTGCTTCATAAGCATCGTTTTTCCTCAGCGAGCACGAACTTAAGAAACACCTATACCGAGATTCATTTCCGATTGACCAATAACTGCGCCACCTCTTTGAAGCGCCTTGAAGTATTAGGCCAGAATTCCGACTACTATAAGAACATCTATGCCGACAGACAGAAGCAGTATCAGGAAATCATGGAGAGAAAGGATAAATCCATCTCTCAGTTCTTGGATTCCTTAGATGAGCTTGTCAAGAACAAGGACTATAAGAGAGTTCATGAGATTGAAGGCGACATCAGCCGTGATCTTGTCACCTTCAACAAGGCTGTCTCCACCTTTGCAAGCGATCTGTCTACCCTTCTTCAGGAAGACGACGTCACCAATTCCTCTTCCGTCCCTGTCAAGGCAAAGCATAGACAGGTGGAAACCTTCTACAACGAACACAAGAACGAATTGAAGGGTTCCGGAAAATCCTTCGAATACATCATCGCCGATTCCAAAGCCAAGCTTGAGAAGTTCCTGACTCTCACCAATGAGGCAAAATATCCCGAAGCGAAGGATGTCTTAAAGGAATTGGATCAGATTCTGACTGCCACAGTCGAAGTCATGGATCAGCTTCCTCTTTTAGAGGCGAGCATCTATACCGTCCTTCCCAACAAGATATCCGATCTCATCGAGACCTATCGTCAGATGAAAGAGGAAAACTATGTCATCGATTTCCTCCATGTCGATGAGAAGGTCGATCAGATGAAACAGGATATCGAAGTCTTGAAAGACAAGGTCGAATACCTCGATTTAGGCGGTGTGAAAGACAAGGTCGATGAGATTCAGTCTGAGATCACTGACCTCAATGCCGCATTCGAAGAGGAAAAGATTGCAAAGATCAACTTCCTCAACGCTCATAGCACAATGGATGATTCCACCTATGACGATGAGAAGAGATACAGCAAGCTGATGCTCTCTCTTCCGAAATATCAGCAGGTCTATCTTCTCAACCAAAAGTATGTCGATCAGATGCAGTCTTTAAAGACAGACATCGAAAACATCGGCATTCTCAAACGTCAGCTCGATTCCTATCTGGATACTTCCAACCGTCAGCCTTATACCCTCATCATGAAAAAGGCTACGGAGATGAGAACAGAGATGACCAAGTGTGAAAGAACGATGAAAGACTATGAAGGATATGTCAACTCCTTGAAGCAGTCGACAGAGGAAATCTATCAGGGTCTTCGTCAAGCTGTGGTCGATATTGTCAAGACCAGAAACAAGATCAGAATGCTTGGAATCGATGATTTCCTTAAGAGCAGCGATCTGAAGATCAACCGTCTTCTCGCCGTCGTCAAGGATATCAGCGACAAGCTTCAGGTCCTTCCTCTCGATGTCACTGATCTCCTCACCAACTACAACTCCTTCCACGATGACTGCACCGTCTTCTTATCCGATTCGAACAAGAGATTGGAAGAAGCCTACAAAGCAGAGCAGGCCATCGTCTATGCTAACGCATATCGCATGGATTACACCGACTGCGATAAGCTGGTCAGCGAAGCGGAAAGAGCCTACTTCGAATCCGATTTCTCCCGTGCCTATAGCAAGGCTATCGAAGCCAATCAGTCCTTTAACAAGACATTATCCGCACAGCAATAAACAATCATAATGAAGTACAACATCTATTTTGACTGTGCTAGCACAGTCAAGCCTTATCCTGAGGCCATCAAGGTCTTCAGCGATATTTCCATGAACGATTTTGCCAATGCGTCGAGCAATCACGCATTAGGTTTTCAGTGTTCCTCTATCCTGTTAAGAGCAAGGACACAGATTGCAAAATACCTGCATGTCAATGCGGACGAGATCATCTTTACCTCTGGTGCAAGCGAAGGAAACAACCTCGCCATCAAAGGAATCAGCTATCACAATAAAGGCTGGGCAAAAAGGATCATCACGACAAAAGCCGAACACCCATCTGTCCTGAATGTCTTCAGAAAACTGGAGGAAGAGGGATTCGATGTCGTCTATCTTGATTACGATGAAGAGGGAAAACTCAACCTCGATGAACTGACTTCTGCCTTGAAGGTTCCAACTTCCTTAGTCTCTATCATGGCAGTCAACAACGAGGTCGGCTATATTTTCCCTATCGATGAGATCTATCCTATCGTCAAGAAGAATTCCAGAGCCTTGCTTCACGTCGATGCGACGCAGGCAATATCGAAGGAGAGTCTTCCATTAAACTATGATTTACTGACCTTCTCCGGTCATAAGATTGGCGGATTAAAAGGATCCGGAGTCTTAGTCAAAAAGAGAAATGTCATCCTAGATGGTCAGATCATCGGCGGAGAACAGGAAAACGGATTACGAGCAGGAACAACACCACTCGGTCTTGACTGCTCCTTGGCTACCGCACTTCGCCTTTCCTTATCCACCCAGGATACAAGAAGAAAGAGAGCAATAGAGATCAACTCTTATCTCCGCGAAGAATTATCCAAAATCGATGAGATTGAGATCACTTCAAAAGGAAACTGTACTCCCTTTATCCTCTCCTTTGCTTTGAAAAAGCACAAAGGATCCATCATCGCAGAATCCTTGAGCAATATGGGAGTCTATGTTTCTACCAAGTCCGCCTGCTCTAGCCGTGAGGAAGGATATTCCTACGTTCTCAAGAATGCAGGATACGATGAAACCATCGCCTATAACGGCATCCGTCTGTCCTTTTCTGGAACAGAGGATATCCAAGACGCCAAAGACTTCATGATAGCCTTGAAACAGGTGTTGTCCGAAGTCAAAACCAAGGAGGAATAACCAATATGGATACGGATATGATCATCATCTTCTTCGGTGAACTTTCCACAAAAGGAAAGAACATCATGAATTTCATCCGTCTTTTAGGAAACAATATCAAGTACGCACTCCGCGATTTTCCAAAGCTCACTTACGAGATCAGAAAGGATCACATCATCATCCTTCTGAACGGAGAAGACTATTCCGAAGTGAAGAAGCCCCTGAAGAAAGTCTCGGGCATCGGTTCTTTCGCTCTTGCAAAGAATGTAGACAAGAACATGGACGCCATCTCAGAAGAAGCCAAGAATGTTTATCTGCTTTCCAATAAAACAACTTTCAAAGTGGAGACAAGACGCGCAGATAAGGATTTCCCGGTTCACTCCGATGAAGTCAGCAGAAAAGTCGGTGCCTATATCCTTAGAAGCGTCAATACATCCAAAGTCGATGTCCACAATCCTGAGATCATGATCCACATCATGATCCGTTTAGAGGGTGCCTATGTCTATGCCGTAAAAGAAAAGGGCATGGGCGGATATCCTTTAGGAATCGCAGGAAAATCGCTCTGCCTTTTAAGCGGTGGAATCGATTCACCGGTCGCCGCCTACCTGATGATGAAAAGAGGAGTCAAACTGGAATGCATCCACTTTGCCGCTCCTCCGTATACCTCCCAGGCTGTCATCGACAAGATTCATGACCTTCTCCACGTATTGAACGAATACCAGCCAGACATCAAGCTTTATGTCGTCCCCTTCACGGACTTGGAGCGCAAGATCTATGAAGTGGCAGGTCCAAGCTACTGTGTCACGGTCATGAGAAGAATGATGATGAGAATCGCCGAACGCATTGCAAACAAGCATAACGACCTCATCCTCTCCTCGGGAGAGAGCATCGGTCAGGTTGCCTCTCAGACACTTCCTTCCATGCGAGTCATCGAGGAATGCTCTCACCTTCCGATGGTCCGTCCTCTTGCCTGCACTGACAAAAGTGAGATCATCCAGATTGCCAAGGACATCGGAACCTATGACATTTCCATCCGTCCGTTTGAAGACTGCTGCACAATCTTCACTCTGAAAGATCCTGTCACCCATCCAAATCTAGAAGTCGTCAACAAGATTGAATCAGAGTTTGATTGGCAGACTATGGTCAGCGACTGTGTGAGAAACACAACTGCCGAGCATGTGACATTAGAGGAAGAGTTCTGAAAATTCTAAAATCTTAGCAACAAAAAAAGAAGGCTCGATGGCCTTCTTTTTTTGATTCTGTTTTACTTGCTTGCGATAGCCTTGTTGGCTGTGTCGACAAGATTCTTGAACTCTTCCGGATTGGTGCCAGCGATTTCACTGAGCATCTTTCTGTTGAGCTGGATGTCAGCAAGCTTCAATCCATACATGAACTGGGAATAGGAGATTCCATTGAGCTTGCAGGCAGCAGAGATACGGCGGATCCAGAGTTTTCTGTAATCCTGTTTTCTCTCTTTACGGCCATTGTAGGCATGTGCATCAGCCTTTAAGGTAGCTTCCTTTGCGGTCTTAAAGAGCTTATGTCTGGCTCCGAAGTAGCCTTCTGCTCTCTTTAAAATCTTTTTACGGCTGTCATGTCTGACGGTACCACGTTTAACTCTCATTGTTACTTACCTCTCTTTACTTGCTGATGAGCCCCATCATCTTCTTGGATTCGAGGCTGTTAAGGTATCTGGCCTTACGATTGTGACGGATCATCTTATGGGTCTTATTGTGAGAGAGGTGGCTTGTGTTCTGGTTCCACTTCTTGACCTTGCCGCTAGCTGTGATCTTGAATCTCTTAACGGCACCACGTTTACTCTTCATTTTAGGCATTTTTCTGGCCCTCCTGTTTCTTTGAAGTTTTTGGATTCAGCATGATGGAATAATCTTTACCGACTAATTCGGGTTCTTTGTCAGTTGTGCAATAATCGCTGACCATAGTCATGAATGTACTCAATGTCTCTTTGACAATGTCCATTCTTTGCATCATTCTACCCTTGATGTAAACAGAAACCTTGACCTTCATGTTGTCCTCAAGGAACTTGATGGCAGCTTTGGCTTTGGTCTCAAGATCGTGTTTGTCAGTGGTAGCCGTAAAACGGATTTCCTTGACAATGGTCTTCTTCTGATTCTTCTTCGCTTCCTTGGCCTTCTTATCCTTGTCGAACTTGTACTTGCCATAGTCGACAATCTTGCAGACCGGCGGGTGTGCCTGAGGAGAAACGCAGAGAACATCCATCTGATATTCATACGATTTCTGTAAGGCAACCTTCATCGGGACAACGCCAAAGCTTTCTCCCTGAGGTCCGATAAGAAGCACTTCCTTGAAGTGAATCCTCTCATTGACTAATTCACGATCGTTATTGTTCTTTGGGCGGAACTGTTGACCTTGATACTTGTTGTATATAAGACTAATCCTCCATTATGCTAAGAAAAAACGGGTTCCAAGCAAGAGGAACCCGTTCAAAAAGCCAATTGATAGCGCACAAAAACAGAATTGATGCTGATTTGTTTTGTGCGATTCAACTCAAGCATTTGACCTACCGAAACGAAATTCAGTCAGGTGAGACAGGTGTTCTCTTTCTTAGTTGCGTTTTTCGCATTGACAATTTTATGATATTGCCACCTCATTGTCAATCTTTTTTTACGCGTTTTCAAGATGGCCACATAAAAGAATAGCATTCAGAAAAGCCTCTAGGCTCAATTCAGAACCTAGAGGCAGGATTTCAATTTCGGTTATTCTTTTACCGTGCCGAAGATACGGTCACCGGCATCACCTAATCCAGGGCAGATATAGGCGTTTTCATTGAGTTGTCTATCCAAGGAGCCGATAAAGAGAGGAATATCGGGATTCTCCTTGCAGAAGGCTTCGACGCCTTCCGGAGCGGCGATGATGCAGATGAAGTGAAGATTCTTCGCTCCGTGCTGCTTCAAGAGTTTGATGGCATCGATAGCGCTACCGCCAGTGGCGAGCATCGGATCGAGGACATAGATCTTCTTTTCCGAAAGATTGTTCGGGAGTTTGCAATAGTATTCATGAGGTTCATGTGTGACTTCATCACGATAGAGTCCGATATGTCCGACTCTTGCAGAGGGGACGAGTTCAGTGAAGCCATCAACCATACCCATACCGGCACGGAGGATCGGAACGAAGCAAAGGTTCTTTCCTTCTACCATAGGCTGATAGGTTTCTTCAATCGGAGTCTTGATGAGAACATCTTTAGTCTCAACGTCTTTGAGTGCTTCATAGCCTTCCATCATCGCAATCTCTTTGACAATGGTACGGAA
This sequence comes from Oscillospiraceae bacterium, assembly GCA_963654365.1. Classification (GTDB taxonomy): domain Bacteria; phylum Bacillota_I; class Bacilli_A; order RFN20; family CAG-288; genus Enterosoma. Next base: position 4,936 of record CAVJZP010000052.1, on the reverse strand, counting down.
TTCGCTAGTAGGAGTCTTTTCGTCACGTAAGATCGAAATCTTATGCTTCAGAAGAGGATGATTGAGGAGAGTAACGTTCGGATATTTTTTTAAGTCCATAGTAGAACCTCCATTTCTCAAACGTTTATTATATCGGTTATAGAGTCTATTGAAAAGGCAAATTTTATGAAATTTCAGACTTGATAGCATCCTCTCTTTCAGAAGAGATATTTCAGATAGCATTTGCGTTTGTCTTTATCGTATTGTACTCTATATAAGCATTGAATTATGAAAAAAATAACTAATTTTGATATCGTTTACGAAGATAAGGATATCATCGTCGTATATAAGAAAAGCGGACTTCTCTCTATCGCAACGGATGATGGTGACATGCATAACCTCTATCACTATGTCCGAGAATACGTCAATCATAAAAAGCAGAAGATCTTCATTGTCCATCGTCTGGACAAATCCACATCAGGACTGATGATCTTTGCCAAGAACATGGAGATGAAGAAGATCCTTCAGTCCGCCTTTGAAGAGAGGACAGTCTTACGCAAATACGAAGCCGTCGTAAAGGAAAATCTTCCTCTTCCCTATAAGAAGAAGGTCGTTCAGTATTTAGCCTATGACCATAGAAGCGGAAAGGTCTTTATCACCAAGAATCCTAAGATAGGAGATGAGGCTATCACCTATATAGAAGCAAAAAACAGTTCCAAAATGGGAACTGCCTTAGATATCGAAATCAAGACAGGAAGACAGAATCAGATCCGTATTGCCTTACATTCCTTAGGCCTGACCCTGATCGGAGACAAGAAATACGCAGAAGATAACAATGAACGGATGATGCTCAACGCCTACCTTTTGGAATTCCCAAAATCGATACGGATGAGAGAACATCATTTCGAAATCAGAACTTTTTGGCTGAAATAGTTTCAACTTAGAACAATTGACAACGGATTGTAATCCTTGTAGAATTGAGAAAAATCATGGTAATAACAATAGTAATCGATCTCTTCGGAGACAAAAATAACGGGACGACAATCACTGCGATGCGCACAGCGCATCTTTTGAAAGAATTCGGAAATGAAGTCCGAATCATCGCTTTCATTCCGGAAAGCGCAGACGAAGATGATCTCAAGGACTATAAGGTTCTCCGCTGTGAAAGGACCTCGATTCCTCTTTTCGATTGGCTTGTCACAGCAAATGGCTTCACCTTCGGTGACATCGAGGAAAAGAAGATTGCGGATTTCATCAAAGGAAGCGATGTTGTCCATATCATGCTTCCCTTCTTATTGGAAGCAAAAGCAAGGAAAGTCGCCAAGGTCATGTCTATCCCTGTCACAAGCGCTTATCATCTTCAGCCGGATTCCATCTCCTATAACCTGCATCTCGGTCATTTCCAGCCGTTCAACTCCTTGATTTATCACTTGCTCTACAAGTGGATGTATCGCTATACCAGAACAGTGCATACACCGAGTGAGACAATGAGAAGCCTGATGATCTATCATCATTATCACGGCGATATCCATGCGATCAGCAACGGTGTCTCTCCTTACTTCGAACCGATGGAAAGCGAGAAGCCAGAAGAGCTGAAAGACAAATATATCATCCTGATGATCGGAAGACTCTCTGGTGAAAAGAGACAGGATCTTATCATCAAGGCTGTCGGAAAGAGCAAATACAACGATAAGATACAGCTGATCTTCTGCGGCCAGGGACCCAACAAGAGACACTTGAAGAAACTGTCTAGGAAAATGCTGAAGAATCAGGCCATCTTCAAGTTCTGCACACAGAAGGAGCTGAAGCAGGTCATCAACTTCTCCGACCTCTATGTTCACGCCTCCGACATCGAAAGCGAAGCTATCGCCTGCATCGAAGCATTTGCCTGCGGAAAAGTACCGATTATCTCCGATTCCAAATACAGTGCGACCAATCACTTCTCCTTGGATGAGAAGTGCCTCTTCAAAGCAGGAGATCCTTCCTCCTTATGCTCAAGGATCGAATACTTCATCGAGCATCCAGAAAAAGTAAAGGAACTCTCCGCCAAATATGTCGAATACAGCAAGGAATTTGAGATTTCCTCGAAGGCAAAAGCTTTAGAGGATATGATGAAATTGGAAATCGAACGCGACAAAGAGGATCACCTTTTAGGAAGGACCTACTACTCCACAAGAAGAGAGAGAAGACACTTAAGACGCGTTGCCAAGAAGATCGGATATAAAGACCCCTATATTGTTTCCAAAGACCTCTATCATCAGACAAAAGAATTCAGCAACGAAGAAGAGAGAAAAACTAAGAAATAAAGCAGGCCAGATAGCCTGCTTTTCTAGTTGACGGATTTATCTGAGCTGTTTTTTAAGCCAGTTAAATAACTCTTGAACTCCCTTCCTATCGGTGCTATGCTAGTCTTATGTCACCACTAGCAATATCATCCATCGCTGTTACTTCCGTTTTTGTGTTTTTGATTTTGCTTTATTTCCTTTTATCTTATATTCTAGCCTATTGCCTGACTCATCCAAAAAGAGTCAAAAAGGAATTCACGCATCAAGTAGACGTAGACAAAGGACTGATTCCTTCTGATATGGCGTATATGAAAAGAGAGCCAATTGAAATAAAAACGAATGATGGAACTTACATTCATGGTGATTTTTCTGAAAACACAGAAAGAAAAGGCATCATGATAATTGCCCATGGCTATTCCTGGGACAGAGAAGGATCACTTAAATATGCTCAGTTTTTCTACAAGCATGGTTTTTCCATCTTAATCTATGACGAAAGAGGACATGGAGAAAACAAGACAAAATTCACAACCATGGGATATCAGGAAGGAAAAGATATTGTAAGCATTGTCCATTATTGCCGTGAGAAATACGGATATCATCTTCCAATCGGATTACATGGTGAGTCGATGGGTGGGGCAAGCGTTCTATTAGCAATGCAATATTCCCCTAAGATTGATTTCGTAATCGAGGATTGCGGTTATTCCTCCTTGCAGAAGCTTCTCCTGCACAAGATGAAACAATCTCATATCCCCTCCTTTTTCATCCACGGGTCAAACGTCATGCTTAAAATGTTCTTTCATTTTTCTATGGAAGATGTTGTTCCAAGTAATGCAGTCAAAATAAGCACTATTCCTTTGTTGATCATTCATGGTTCTGATGATGATTTCGTTCCAGTAGACGAAGGGATGGAAATATATCAGGCCAGGAAAGATAACAGTGAGATTCGTATAATCGAAGGTGCTTCTCACGCCCAATCCTATCAGGTGAATCCTCAGGCATATGAAGAAATGTGCATGAGTTTCATAAATAAAATTCTTCGGAGGTAAAGCATGAAGGAAGAAAAAGTAAAGACCTCAAGTGCGGTATGGCTTGGGGCAGCAAACGCGGGAACAGGTTTGTTATGTGCGTTTGCGGAGGGAGCCGCTTTCCAATATTTGTTTGTCAACAAATTAGGCCTGAACGAGACCCTCAACATGGTAGTTTGGATCATCTTCGGCATTTGGAATGCTGTCAATGACCCAATTTACGGATTTTTGGCCGACAGGACTCATTCAAAACTAGGGCGCAGAATCCCTTGGATCCGATATGGAGCACCGATCATGGCTGTTATCTATGCCTTGATGTGGCTTCCGGCCTTAGAAGGAAATGGAGTTGCCCAGTGGCTCCTTTTCTTGCAGGAACTGCTTGGCTTATTCCTCTACGACATTCTCTATACAGCGATTGCATCCGCTATTTATGTCATGCCGTATGAGATGGCTGTCACCAACAAAGCAAGAAACAAAATATTCCTTTTCAATATTCTTTTCTCGCTTATCAACTTTGGCGCACCAATGGTTCTCAACTCTCAGCTAGACAAACTCATCGAACATAACGCCAATATCTTCCCTCTCATCATGGCTGGCATGGGCTTAGTCTGCGGAGCAATTGTCTTCGCTTCTACCTTCTTCTACAAAGAAAACGAATATATCGTCAAAGAAAAGCAGCCTAAGTTCTTAGAAGGACTTAAGATGTGTCTCAAGAATAAGTCCTTCTTATTATTCGAAGTCGTTTCCTGGACCGTTATTTTTGCTCAGAACGCATTGATGGTAGGCTTGACTTATGTCTCTGGCATGTGGGCAATCGATGGGGCACCAAACGGCTGGATTGGCAGCAATTCCATTATGGTTTTATATGGTGTGTTGATCATCGGTGTTGTTTTAGGTATTATCTTCTTCAATTTCACAAGAAACAAACTCGGCTTACGAACTGAAATGCTTATTCTTACTGGATGCATGGGCAGCGGATGTCTGCTCGGTGCCTTCTTAGGACAGTATTTCATCGTCTGTGTTCTCACCTTCTTCTTATGTGGTATCGGATTAGCGGGCGGACTCTATCTTGTCCCAATGGTCAACGGAGACGTAATCGACAAAGATGAAGTGGATAATGGTACAAGAAGAGAAGGTGTCTATGCTGGAATCAACTCATTGATCACAAAACCAGCCGGTTCTATCGCAACCGCTTTGTTCCCCTTGATGATTGCAACCTTCTTCGGTTTCAACAAAGATCTGAAGACAACAGTGACAAACGATACCGGAAAGGTTGTTGAAGTCATAAATTATGCAGACCAATCCATGCAGGCAAAGAACGGTCTTTTCGTCTGCTGGTTCTTGATCACCGGCATCCTCCTCATCCTTTCCTTCATCGCGATGTGGTTTTATCCGTTGCATGGCAAAGAATGGGATGAAAAGAAGAAAGAATTGTCAGAGCAGCATTTGAAGAAACAGCAGGAATACGAACAGAAAATGTTAGCCGAGATGGAAGAGGACAAAGAAGCGAAGACAGAAGGCAGAAAATGATCCATAGGCATGCGTAATCCAATACGCATGCCTTATTTCTTATACAAAAAAGAGACCCTTATGGCTGTTTTTTTGTAATTTTAGTCTTAAAAAGCAATTGGATTCAGAAAGCTTCAG
>CAVJZP010000051.1:0-12564 GCA_963654365.1 Oscillospiraceae bacterium | reverse complement strand
CTTTTTTGTGATGCTGTCACAAATTGTATAGTGCTTTGGCTATAGTTTTCTTAATATATGAAACGTATATTTCGACTTTAGAAAACAGAAAAACGATGGCTTTTGCCATCGTCATTTTACATTTAATGCTAACTGATATATATCACTTTTCTTCAATGAATATTTGGACGCAATCTCTTTTGACAAATCGGATACGGAATAACCGTCTTTCTTATATTGTCGGATGATTTTCTTTAATTCTGTTTCATCCAACTGAGTCTCTTCTTCTGTGGCACCTTTGACGATGATGACACATTCTCCTCTTTCTTCCATCGTAGAAGAGGTGAGTTCCTCTAATGTTCCATGAATGACTTCCTCATGAATCTTTGTCAGTTCACGGATGACGGAGACTTCTCTTTGAGGAGAGAAGACATCCTTCATATAGGACAAAGTCTTCACAAGTCTCTTTGGTGATTCATAGAAGATCAGAGTCTCTTTTCTGCCCTTCAGGGAAGACAGCATGGACTTGATCTGACCGCTTTTTGTAGGGAGAAAACCATAGAAGGAAAAGTCTGCGCTATCAATTCCGGATAATACGAGCGCACTTAATGATGCAGTAGGCCCTGGAAGGATTGTGACGGGGACACTTTCTTCTAGACATGCCTGCACAAGGATGGAACCAGGATCGGAGATGCCAGGCATTCCAGCATCGGAGCAATAGGCAAGCTTCAGCTTGTCTTTTCTGACAGTGGCGACGAGATTTCTTGCTTCTTTTGCTTCCGTCTGTGCGTATAAGGAAACATACTTCTTGCTCTTGATTCCGTAGTAGGAAAGAAGAAGAGAGGTATTCCTTGTATCTTCGCAGGCAATGATATCCGCTTCTTTCAGAAAATTCAATGCGCGGAGCGTGATGTCGTCCCGATTGCCGATCGGTGTTGTCACCAAAGCGACAAGACCATCTTTCTCGTTCTCGTAAGGCTTATTTCTTATCATGGCTGGACTTGATCGGCGTAATGTCAAGAAGGGAGGAATCGGAGAGCTCCGAAACAGGAATGAATCCGGAAGAAGAGGACTTGCTCTTGTTATTGAAACTGTTCTTGTTTCCGTAATGATGATCCTGTTTTCCGTTGAACGATCTGTTCTTGTTATTCTTTCCGTTGAAGGAAGAGTTTCCTTTTCCTTTGTTCTTGTTATTGTTGAAGTTCTTTTTGCTGTCTTTGCTGTTGAGTTCCTCTTTATGTCTCTCTTCTCTTTCTTTGATCTGAGCGATACGGTTATTGGTATCAGAGATTCCATAGCCGCTGAGGTTGACTCCAGCGTTGACATCTTTATTTGCGTTCAATAACTTTTCATCTTTCTTGGAAAGGCCGTTCTTCACTCTCTCATATTCTTCCTTGCTGAAGGATTCATAGTTATCGCCATTGTAGGTTGTGATAGTGTCAGTCAACAGATTGAGACCGGTGACTTCGTATTGCTTGTTCATATAGGTGAACTTTTCACCGATCTTCGGATAAGTCGGTCTTAACTGACTATAGGCTTCATCCTCAAACTTCAGACAGCACATCAGTTTTCCACACTGTCCGGAGAGTTTAGGAATGTTGATGGGAAGCAATTGATTCTTTGCCATATTGATGGAGATGCCATCAAAGGTAGTGAGGAATGTCTTGCAGCATAACGGAAGACCGCAGGGACCGATGCCGCCGACTAATCTAGCCTGGTCGCGCGGTCCGATCTGTCTTAATTCGATCTTGAGCTGGAAGATGGAATTGAGGATCTTGACTAGTTCACGGAAGTCGACTCTTGTCTCCGATGCAAAGGTGATAAGAGCTTTATCATCATCGACATCGAGATAGGTCTTCAGAACTTTCATTCCAAGGTTGAGCTGATCAGCCTGCTTCTGTGTTGCCTGAGAGATCTGTTGCTCTCTTCCTTCCGCTTTCCTTTTGAAGGAGCAATCGGAAAAAGTGGCGATTCTTTCAATCGCCGGGAAGACAGTATTGAAATCTTTCTTTTTGAGTTCCTCTTCGGTAGCGACTCTTGTCTTCACAACCGTTCCGACGAAAGTGCCGTGGTTGGTCTTGACGACAACGTTGTTTCCGACGCTGATGTCTTTGTCGGTTCTATAGTACGTCATTCCCATGAAATCGAATGGGATACCTAATAATGTAATCATAATCATTTCTCCTCATCTAAGGCTCTGATCAGCCTTGCGGAAAGCAAAGTAGGGTTGTAGTTGATATGCTGATAAGCAAGAGCCTCCTTGACAACGGCATCCGCTCTTGCAATCTTGTCTTTGTTTTTGCTTAGTTTCAGGATGATATCCTTGAAAGGATTGCCCTCTTCGACAGTATCGAGCAGAACAGAAGCGAAAACATCATGTAAAATCAAATACATCCAATTATAACACGATGTTCCTTTTTTCAGACTTGTCTGTAGCAAAAGAGTATATCCAGCCTGGGCGGATGATGCCGTCAGATCATTTAGGAAACTTTCTGCAATCTGATATCCTTCTAAGAAGGATGTGTCTTCTAAAAGTGTGTTTCTCACACTGTCATAGGAAGAGAAGTATTTCGATAGGATATAGGCTTGCCCTTCATTGAATCGGATTTCCTCATCTTTCTTCTTTTTCTCTCCAGGTAGGACAATCGGATTCTCAACGAGATCTTTCTGCATCTGAACCATATCGAGAGGGTCAATCCTCACCAGCACGCTTCTGGATAGGATTGTCTTGAGGACTTTATCGATGTTATAGCTAGTCAGAATGGCAACCTGTCCTTCTCTAGGCTCTTCGAGAAACTTCAGGATGGTATTTGCGGCTTTCTCTGTGATGTTTTCCACCCGGTGTATGACATAACAGAGTCGGTGGCCTTTTTCGAAGGCGGATTCGGAGAACTTGTCCTGCAAGTTCTGAATATCCTCTTTCTTGATTCTTGTTTTCTCGCCATCGATCAGGACAAAATCAGGATGAATCCCTTTATTGAATCTTCTGCAGCTGTCGCAGTCATCACAGGCTAAGACATCCTTTTCACATCCTAAGGATTTTGCTAGATAAAGAGCGGTCTCTTTCAAAGGCGCATTCCTTTCACCATAAAGCAGATAGGCAGAGGATAATCTCCCTGTCTTCCTGGAATTGATGAATAGCTTGGCTGCTTTACTCTCGTAATGCAAAAAGGTGTCTTTGTCCATGAATTATCTTTCTTCTAATTTTTTCAGGATTTCTTTTACGATGTTATCGGCGATGACATCCGGCTTTGGGGACGCATCGATCTTGATGATGCGGTCTTTGAACATCTTATTGACGATCTGATATCCTTCATAGACTCTTTGATGGAAGTCGAGGGCTTCCTGATCGAGTCTGTCCGCTCCTCTTTTTCTGTCCTTCATTCTTTTGATTCCCTCTTCTGGGGAAAGATCCAGGAAGAACGTGACATCTGGATAGACATTGTCGATTGCAAATGCGTTGATGGACATGACCTCATCGATTCCGATGCCTCTTGCATATCCCTGATATGCCAAAGAGGAGTCGATATAGCGGTCAGAGATGACAATCTTTCCTTCCTTTAAGGCGGGAAGGACAACTTCGACTAGGTGCTGTCTTCTGCTTGCAGCGTAAAGAAGAGCTTCCGTTCTAGAATCCTCTTCGGTATTGTTCTTGTCGAGGATGATGGAACGGATCTGCTCTGCAATCTTGCTTCCTCCCGGTTCTCTTGTGACAAGAGGATGGATGTCCAAATCATTCAATCGCTTCAGAACGTTCTCCAAAGCGGTTGTCTTTCCACAGCCATCGCATCCTTCAAAGGATATAAACAAACCTTTATTCATCTTTCTTTTCTCCTTCTTTGATTGAGATTCTTCCTTTTAAGGAAGAGGTGATTGTCAGACTGTCGAGATATTCGAGATTGGTTCCGATCGGAATGCCGTTTGCCAGCTTCGATATGCTGATATTTTTATTGTCTTTATAGAGATTAGCAATATAGGAAGCGGTCGTCTCTCCCTCTAAGTCTGTTGGAAGAGCGAGAATCAGCTCTTTGACCTTATTCTCTTCTACTCTCTTCTTCAGTTCGGGAATACCAATTTTATCCGGTGTCCTGTTCTTCAAAGGAGAGAGTGTTCCCTGCAGAGTGAAGTAGGAACCGTGATATCCGTTTGTCTTTTCGATGGTGAGGATGTCTTTGCTGTCTGCAATGATAAGCAAAGTCGATCTGTCTCTTGTAGAATCAGAGCAGATTGGGCAGACATCGTCATAGAAAGTTCCGCAGTATGGGCATCTTTTCACCTTGCTGATGACATCATTCATCGCCTGGATGAAGTTCTCGATATCTTCTTTGGAAAGGGAGAGCGTCGCATAGGAAAGCCTCTCCGCGGTTCTGTATCCGATGCCAGGAAGTTTCTTATAAGCGCTGATGAGATCGGTGATGGTTTTAATTTCCTGCATTGTTTAGCATAGCGTCCTTCTGCATTCTCTCGATATCGCCCTGCAGTTCCTTCTGCAAGTCATCCTGATCCTGTTTGATGGCAGTGTTGAGGTTATTCAACAGGGTAAAGATTGCTTTCTCAAGCTGACCTTTTCCGGATGTCTCATAGAATCCTTGATCGATATGGACTTCAAATACGGTATGGTCGCCTTTCATCTTCATGGAAAGACCCTGGTATTTTCCTTGGTATTCTTTCTGCTGAAGCTCATTGGACTTGCTTTGGAATTCTCTCGCTTTCGTCTGAAGCATCAGAAGATCGACGGCGTCTTTTGACTTTTTCATGTTTTCATCATCCATGGTGTTCACCTCACTTTTCACTGATTATGTTGTTGAAGAAATCGGTGGAAGCCGTAACTTTTCTCTGTATGCCGAAATCGATATCCAGAGTATCCTTTGGCTTCACTTGCTTCTTGAAATCGTCATAGGCTTCTTTCAGCTCGGATTCTGTGATTGGAAGAATGTTGAATGCCTTTTGGAAACACTCATCTGTGATGGATAAGAGAGTGTTCTGCACATTCTTCTTATTGATCTTGCTGATTTCCATTGGAGACTTGTTGGTGACGATGAGGATGTTCTCACCGAAGAGCTTTGGAGCACAGCTGTAGAGCGCTTTGGCCTCAAAGGACTTATCGCTGTTGAACAGGCTCATCAGCTTATTCCAGTTCTGAACGATAGAAATCTTCTTTTCTTTGTCGAAATGATACATGAGATAGAGGATGTCATCCTTGCTGTAGCGGATGATGTCAGTGCTTGTTTCGACATCGTTTGCGCTGGCTTTGAATGTCTTTTCTTTGTTTTCCGATACGATTTCAATCGGTTTCGATTTTATCTCCGGCTTTGACTCTTCCTTTGTGGGCGCCTGTGCGGCAGATAAAGTGGGGATGTTGACTGCTTTCTTAGGAGCCATCATTGTCATCAAGGCGAGTTCGAACTGAGTGAAGACATCATCGCTGAGACGGTTGTCCCTGATATTCTGCATTAGGATATCGATATTCATACGACAGTCATCGACGCTGAGATGAATCTTCTTCACTTCGTTTTCCCTGAGATGCTCTAATAGATTCTTGTCCTGGGTTACATTGTAGATGAGGAAGTCTTTGTAGATGTTGATGAGATCGTTCCGGAATCTTCTGATGTCCAATCCGTGCTGATAGCGATCCTTGATGGCATTTAAGACATCAGCCGCCTTTTTTAGCGAGATGTTGTTGATGATATTGATTTCCTCCTCCAAAGACAAAAGGCCTAAGAGGTCGTTGACATCTTTTGCTTTGATGTCATCTCCGCAATAGGAGACAACCTTGTCGAGAAGGGATAAAGAGTCACGGACACCGCCATCGCTGAGAGAGCAGATAAGGCGTAATGCGTCCTCTTCATAACGGATGTGCTCATTATCCAGGACTCGTTTCATGTTCTTGATCAGATCATCATCTCTGACTTTTGAAAAATCGAATCTCTGTACACGGGAAAGGATAGTAGGAAGCACTTTCTGTGGATCAGTGGTAGCAAGTATGAATATGACAAAGCTTGGCGGTTCTTCAATTGTCTTCAATAGTGCATTAAAGGCAGAATCAGACATATTGTGAACTTCGTCGATGATGTAGATCTTATAACGGGAGAGAAGAGGCTGATAAGAGACATTCTCGATGAGCTGCCTTACGGAATCGACAGTTGAGTTACTGGCCGCATCGATCTCGATGACATCCGGATGCTGTCCGTGTGTGATCTTCTCACAGGAATCACAGTGATTGCACTGGTGACCTAGTCCTTCCTTGCAGTCTAATGCCTTTGCAAAAAGACGAGCCATTGTAGTCTTTCCTGTTCCTCTTGGTCCACAGAAAAGATAGGCGTGAGCAATCTTATCCTCTGCAATCGCGTTCTTCAAAGTGGTGACGACAGCCTTCTGTCCTACGACCTCATCGAAAGTCTGTGGACGATATTTGTTGTAAAATGCCTGATATGCCATTTCTTACCTCTAACTTAGACTTTAATATTATAACCCGATATTGAATATTTCTATCTCATTTATAAGAAGAAAAAGAAGTATAATGAATACTATGAAAAAAGTTCTGGCCTTTATTTTCCGAATCGACAATTTGGATAGAATCATGGTCTTCGTTTCCATGGCTCTTTTCCTCGTGATGCCATCCTATGTCCTCTATTACACGGATGAGACCAATCAAGTGACAGATACTGTGATCCGCTGTATTACATTAATCGGTGCCATCGTGGGAACAGGAACGATTACACTGATGAGGCCAATTCGAACAACCTTTTTCTACTTTATTGAATTGCTGATTATCTATTCTCTTCAGTTCAGTGATTTTTCACCAAGCGGATTTGATTTTAATTTTATCTCTATTTTTTGGCTGGAAGTCATCTATTGCCTGATAGGTTTTGCAGTCAGTACGGTATCCTACGTCCATTATTCCAAGAAAAAGAAAAAAGCAGGTGCCAGCAAAGAAGATACTAACGAGGATACTCTATATGATTTCCTCAACGCTTCGAATGCAAACAAGCATATCGAAGATGACATCGAAAACATCATGGATGAGAAAGAAAAGGAAAAGATGAAGAGAAGGAAACAGATGAAGTTCTCAAGGCTTACCCGTATCTTCTCCTTCGGCTTTGTATTTATCACTCTGATGATCTACTTCATCACAAGCGAACAGAGAAAAAGCACAACTTCTGTCGCAGTGTTTTCTGGTTTGGTTCTGCTCGGCATGATCTTAATCGCTTTGACTTTCTTAGGGTCGCTTCGATTCCCAAGAGACTATAAATACCTGTATTTCTATACAGCGGCTTTCTTTCTGACGCTTTGTCTTGTCATATCCAAGGACTTCAGAATGAGTCCTGTCTTTCTGATCATCGATTTGGTTGTCCTGTTCTTTTCCTTCCTCATCACATTGATTGTAGAAGGAAGAACGTGGATGGGTGGAATATCAGACTGATTCTACAATCAGATAACGGTCTCTTCCGTAAGAGTCTTTCCAGATTTCAGAACTGTATTTGTCTTTATAGATGGAATCAAATAAAGATTTCGTATTTTTACTGTTGGTGGATTGCAGTTCAAAAAAGGCGCTCCCATACGGATTCAGATGACTGGATAAATCTTTGAAAATACTACGATAGGAGTCCAGTCCGTCTTTTCCCGAGAATAAGGCAAGAGCAGGTTCAAAAGGTGCACTGACATCTTTGCTATCCTCTTCAATATAGGGTGGATTCGATACGATGATATCAAAAGTATCCTCGATATCCTTAAGGAAATCCGAGTGGATAAAACGAATCGGAGTGTCATTGATGACACTGGATTTTTCTGCTATGGACAAAGCTTGAGAAGAAATATCTGATGCGTAGATTTCTGCCATTGGGAATCTCTTCTTCAGTGCCATAGCGATAAATCCGGATCCCGTACAGAGATCAAGAATCCTTTTTCTGTTTAAGTCTAACGGATATAGATAGTTATAAATAAAATCTGCAGTTTCATTTCTAGGAATCAGAGTCGATTCATCCAAGAGGATGTGAAGAGACAGGATATCGATGTATCCGGCAAGATAATTGCTTGGATACCCTTCTTTCAAAAGGGAGAGCACTTTTAATGCATCCCTTGCTTCCTCATCTCCGTGAATTCCGATGTAATCGAATGGCATGTGAAAATATCCGTTAAAAACAACTCGGATATCCGCAATAGGAATGCCTATCTTCTGAGCTTCACGGAAAAATTCGTTGTATGTCATGAAGAAAGATTAATCTTTGCTTCCCATCTCTTGCTGAAGCTGCTTTGTCTGCTCTTCCAAGAGATCTTTCTGATTGGCTTCGTTGAGTGCAGTGAGCATCTCATCCAAATCACCGTTCATGATTTTAGGAAGGTTGAGGCAACTATATCCGATGCGGTGATCGGTGACTCTGTTCTGAGGATAGTTGTAGGTGCGGATTCTTTCGTTTCTTTCTCCGGTTCCTACTTTCAGTCTTCTCTCACCGCCGACTTTCTCTTCAATTTCCGCATCATGCTTGGCCTGTAATTTTGCTTTGAGCATTTCCATACAGGTTTCCTTGTTGGCAAGCTGGTCTCTTTCTACCTGGCAGGAGACAACAATGCCAGAAGGGATATGTGTAATACGGACAGCAGACTCGGTCTTGTTGACGTTCTGTCCTCCGGCACCAGAGGAGTGATAGGTATCGATCTGCAAGTCAGCGGGATTGATGGTGATGTCGACATGTTCGATTTCCGGCATGACAAGGACAGTTGCTGTAGAAGTCTGAATCTTGCCGTTCGCTTCTGTGACAGGGACTCTTTGGACACGGTGTGCGCCGCTTTCGAACTTCAGTTTGGAATAGACCATCTTACCTTTGACCTTGTAGGAGATCAAAGAGTATCCGCCTAATGGTGTCGGAAGGGAATCGAGTATCTCAATTTTCCAGCCCATTCTGTCTGCGTAATGGGAATACATGCGGAAAAGATCGCCGGCGAAAATGTTGGCTTCATCTCCGCCTGCGGCACCACGGATTTCCATGATGATGTTCTTGTCATCATTTTCATCTTTGGGAAGGAGTGCAATCTTCAGATCTGCCCTGAGTTTTTCAATCTCATCGGAAAGAGTATCGAATTCCTCTTTTCCCATCGCTTTGATATCAGGATCAGAGTCTTTCATCATCTCTAAGGCGTCCTTCTGATCGGATTCCTTTCTGGTCAATTCATCATACATTCTGACTGGCTCTTTCAAAGTGGCTCTCTCTTTGCTGAGTTTTGTCATCGTTGGAATATCCGCTTTTCCTTCTGTGAGAATGTTATCAATATCGCTCAGACGGACTTTCATCGCCTTGAGTCGTTCTATCATGTAATCCATAGTATCGTTCTCCTTCTAATATTGTCAGACAAATAATTTTATCACACTACAGGTGTATTCTTTTCTCGATTTCGCAATGTGGAGAAGAAGTTCTCCATCAATTCGGAAAATCTTTTATCCTCTATTTCACTGACTTGCAGTCTATCATCGACAAAGCAGTGGTAATGGGATAATGATCCTGCTTTTTCATCCGGTAGGACAAAGTACAGAGACGATATGCCAGCTTTTAGGATGGCGCCCATGCAAAGAAGGCAGGGTTCTAGGGTCACAATCAGTGTGCTGTTTTTCAAGTATCTGCTTTGTGTCTCATCCAATGCTTTTCTGATGACATTGAATTCGGCATGGGAAAAGGGATCATTGTTTTCTTCTACTTTATTGTGACTATAGAAGGTTCTGCCATCCTCTAGAATCAGACATGCAGAAACAGGAATCTCATCATCATTGTATGAGATCAGTGCTTCTTCATAGAGATTGTCTAGGATAGATAATAATTCTTGTTTTGTCATGGAATGAAAAAGCCACCGCACACAGAACCACACTCTTATGGCTGCTGCCTTCCGGCCCTGACCAGGTTCGACGGGAACTGTCACGATGGTGAATAAATTATACCAAATGAAACAGAGCAAGTAAACGGGTTTGAATGGAATCTTGATATGGGTAATGCTAAAAATTCATGTGTATAGAATCTAAAGCACAAAAACTGAAAGTCTCTATACATTCATATCTTCGCAACTTTGTTTTCTTTATATAGGTTTTCTTAAAAAGCCCAATGGTTGACATTGGGCAAAGAATTATATGTTGCTGACCTTATATTCGGTGATTACCTTCTCTTTCTTGTTGGTGTCGTAGATAGAGAGATGATCATCCCCGATGAAGTCGATATGGGAATTGTCGATATGGATATGAACGTGTTCCTGTGACTGGTAAGAATCCTGATAAGGGACGTATAAGTGAGAGACAGGAGAATCAAATGAGGACTGATAATCCAGGGAAAGATTCAATTCCAGTCTGGAGAGTCTGCTCTTTCCGTAGAATCCGTCACCTTCATAGATAGCCTCAATCTCACCATTCTCTTGGAAGGATACAGCATCTGTTGGGATATGCATCTTGACGCGGTGTGTTCCAGTGCGGTAGATTTCGTTTATCTTTTCATCATCGATGAAATCCAGAATCAGTATCACTCCATTCTCCAAGAGGAACTGATATCCATTCTCAGTCTTGGTCAGATATCCTTTCATATCCGTTAAGGAGGAACGCGGAGAGATTATGAGAGACTTCTCATCCTTCTCATCGTTTTCGAAGAAGTGAAGTTTCTCTGCTGGTAGTTTGACCGAGATGACATCATCTTTCTTTGCCTCGATTCTTCCTGGGACTTTGATGACCATGGAAGTTTCACTTTCATTAGAGGAGGAGTCTGAAAAGTCTGTGTAGACAATGGCTTCGTTTCCAAGGATTTCCATAATGTTGATCTTTGTATTGAAGTCACCGTCTTCACTGATTTTGATATCGTCGGGGCGGATACCAAGAATCATCTTATGCTCATTTCCGTCTAATACACTCTGATGCATTTCCTTTAACATCGACAAAGGGCGTCTGATTTCTTTTCCGTGTATTGTGAAAAGGAAGTCGTTATCGACTCTCTTTCCGATCCCTTCATAGAAGTTCATCTGCGGTGTTCCTAAGAATCCTGCGACGAAACGATTCTTCGGATAGTCGAAGATATTGGTAGGCGTATCAATCTGCTGTACAACACCGCTTTTCATGACAACGATTCTGCTACCCATAGTCATTGCCTCGACCTGGTCGTGCGTGACATAGATGAAGGTTGTCTTCAGTTTATCGAAAAGGCGGGTGATCTCTACACGCATCGTGGCTCTTAACTTCGCATCGAGATTGGAGAGCGGTTCATCGAGAAGGAAGATCTTCGGCCTTCTGACAATGGCCCTTCCTAAGGCAACTCTCTGCCTTTGTCCGCCGGACATAGCGCCTGGCTTTCTGTCTAAGAGCTCTTCGATATCCAGAATCTTCGCGGCAGCATGAATCTTCTCATCGATTTCTTCCTTCGGAACATGTCTGTTCTTCAGACCGAAGGCCATGTTCTGATAGGCGGTCATATGAGGATAGAGAGCGTAGTTCTGGAATACCATAGCGATATCTCTGTAATTCGGTTCGATATCATTCATTCTCTGACCGTTGATATAGAGATTGCCTTCTGTGATATCTTCAAAGCCAGCAATCATTCTCAATGTCGTCGATTTTCCGCATCCGGAAGGACCGACAAAAACGATGAATTCATCATCGTCGGCACAAAGGCAGAAATCTTTTACGGCCTCTACATCCTTCTCTTTTCTCTTTTTCGCTTTATAGGTTTTATAGACGTGTTCCAGACGCAGTGTTTCCATAATTCACCTCATTGGTTATTCAATTTCTCTAGGACATCAGAAAGGACATAAGTAATTCCCATCTCTTTTGCTCCATCACAGATTGCATAGTTGTTAAGTGACGAGAAATGAATGGATGCATTTTCGTTTGCTGACTTTACTTCTTCTTCTACTTTCTTTAGATAGTATTCACCGAAATGAAGGATTCCTCCTGAAAGGATGAACTGATCGATATCGAAGACGCGGACAATCTCCTTCAAAGCTTTTCCAACGCTTCTTGCGCTGATGTCCACCTCTTTTATGACATCCTCATCTCCCTGATGGAAGAGGTCGTATATCTGAGAGATAGGAAGTGTCTTTCCTTTCTTCTTTTGAACGTTCTTCTGTATAGCACGGAGAGAGGCAAAGTCATCGAGATGATGGGATTCTCCATCGACTTTGACGACAAGCCTTCCGATTTCACCAGCGTATCCTCTTGCGCCCCAATAGAGTCTGTTCTCAAATTCAAAGGCGCCGCCGATACCATAATCGATATAGGCTAATAGTCCAGAGGTTCCGTTTTGGAAAGAGTTCTTTGCTAATTCGGCCATCATCATCAGCTTTGTATCATTCTCTAATGTGACAGGGCAGTGGAACGCATTCTCAAAGAGGGATACGAGGGTATGGGAGTTAGAGAAGAGGTCCTTGTCAAACTGAGGAGATACCTGTAAGTCACCGGTCTTCTGATTGACTAAGCCAGGAAGAGAGATGATGACAGAACGGATTGGAATATTCTTGAATGCAGATCTCTTGAGCACTTCCTCTACATTGCTGATCTCTTTCTCAAAGACGGAAAGAGAATAGTTCTCAATCTCATGATCGGACTCATAGAGGTTCTCACCTAAC
>CAVJZP010000050.1:0-12668 GCA_963654365.1 Oscillospiraceae bacterium | reverse complement strand
TGCCGGCCTAAAATGTGGAAGCCCTTATCCTAGTGCTCAGAATTGACGTATACATACAAGCACCAAATCCGCCCCTCTTTTTCCGTTTTCAACGTAAAAAATACGTGGCTTTCACCACGTATATTGTTTGTTCGATGGCGGAGCGAGAGAGATTTGAACTCTCGCACGGTTTTACCCGTCTATGAGCTTTCCAAGCCCACCTCTTCAGCCTCTTGAGTATCGCTCCAAATGATGTCCGTTTTCAACGGCAAGTTATATTCTATAAAATTTTAAAACTTTGTCAAGAAAAATTCACGTCTTATCGAAAATAAGCCCGCTGAAATGCTATAATTCTAGTATGATTTACACAATAACTGATAAAGACTGCAACCAGCGCATCGACAAATTCCTCAAGAGGATGTTAAAAGACGCCCCTGTCTCTTTCCTCTATAAGATGTTCCGACAGAAGGATGTCAAAGTAAACGGAAAGAAGGCGAGTATCGACTATATCCTCAAAGAGGGTGATGTCGTAGATATCTATCTGAAGGAAGAACTTCTGAACCAATTCCACAAGGAAGCTCTTTTACGTCCAGTGAAAGCGGATTTTCCTATCCTTTACGAGGATGACAACATCCTTGTCATCGATAAGCCGAAGGGGCTTTTGGTCCACGGAGATGAAGGAGAGAAAAGAATCACGCTTCAGAACATGGTTTTGAACTATCTCAAGGATAAGAGAGAATGGGATCCCGATTCTCTTACCGGCTTTATCCCATCTCCTGCTCATCGACTCGACAGAAACACATCGGGAATCGTCATCTTCGGAAAGAATCTGCCCGCTCTTCAGGAGCTTCTCACTCTCTTCCGAGAGAGGACGCAGATTGAAAAGAGATATACCCTTTTAGTCCGTGGCATCACCTCGGAAAGAGGAGAGATCAACTATCCGCTCATCAAGGACAGCAACAAGAAGATGGTAAAAGTAGGTACGCTCCAGAAAGGTGCCAAGCCTGCTTTGACCCGCTTCCATCGTTTGAAATCCTATGCCTGTGGATTCTCCCTTGTTGAAGCAGAACTACTGACTGGAAGGACACATCAGCTCCGAGTCCACTTCGCCGCCATCGGTCATCCGATCGTCGGAGACAGCAAATACGGCGACTTCAAGGTCAACGACAATTTCGAGAGGATGTATGGACTGAAGAACCAGTTCCTCCACGCCTCCTATTTCAAATTCGATAAGATCGATGGTGTCTTATCCTATCTTTCCGGAAAGGAATTCCACTCTCCCCTTCCGGAGAAAGAGGAGAAAATCCTCTCCTCTATTGCAAGGATTCAATAAGATGACTCTTTCGATTCTGCTTTTGTTAGTTATCCCCCTCTTTCTCATACCTGCACTCTTTTTGTCCAAGAATCGATTAGAGCTTTACCTTTTCTGTGCTTTTCCTGCCATTGTTCTTGTCCTTCTTCTCTCTCTTATCGATATTTCCTTTCCGAAGTATGAGATCAATGAGAAAATCGGAACCGCCTTTCTTCCGATGTGGAGATGGATCTTCGACGGATTCAAGGAACTCAACGAGAGTGAGAGAGTCCATCTCTCCGTCTCCTTTACCTATCTCTTCTTCTACTTCGTCTGTTACTTCCTCTTCTACATACCGATGAAGTTCTTCTATATCGGAAGCAATCCGAATATCCATAAGCCGATCAAGACCGTCACTAGGATCTTCAGTGTCCTTCTCTTCTTTCTCTCCACCTATGGCATGGCATTTGCCTTTTTGGCATCCATTCGGCAGATTCTTCCTTTTCCGGATGGATTTCTCTCCTTTTTATTCAATCTGATCTATCGTATCGAGGTATAGAATGGAAGACTATCTCAAGTTTTATTTCTTAGCGGAAGAGAGCGGTTGGGACTGCACCAACTACGCTTTTCTTTACCGTGAGAAACTGCTGTCTTCCGGTACGTATCAAGTCATCACCATCAATGTCTTAAGCGCGAAGAATCATCTCGGTGAAAAGGCGCAGCAGATCTGTGAGCAGTTCTCCTCCTTGAATAAAGAGCCAAAGACCTTGAAGGATGTCTTCATTTTGGAGAACACGCTGAATTATCTTGCCCTGAACTCCTTCCCAGAGTATTATCTCAACCCTCTAGCCATCAATCCGAGATATAGCGGAGACGTGACGACCATTGGTGAGCTTATCTTCGATATCCAAGGTCAGGAGAAAAGCCTCAACGACTGGATATTGGATGAGACAATTCCCTTAGAGGAGAAGAAAGAGGAGATCAACAATCAGCTCGATTACTATCTTAACGATATGAACCAGTTGGTTGCAAAATCCATGGACATCGTGAAAAAGAGAGCTTTTTCCAAAGGAAATGACACAAAGGAAGCTATCACAAGAGGCATCGAATACTTCTCCTTTGTCCTTCTTCACATCTGTCTTTTCCTTCTCATCGTCTATCCTTTTGAGGATTTCAGAGCGTGTTTATATACGATGTCATCGGGTAAGGTCATGTCCTATATCTGGATTTTATTCCCACTTTCTGTCTTCCTCTACGATATCTTCTTCATCCTCTTCCACTGCTATAAGTCCGTGATATCCGAACCCTACAATTACGCAAGACGCTTCTTGAAAAAGAACGTCAACAAGGTCTATGAGGATATCAAAAACAAGAAAGAGGAACTTTACAACTACATCTCCGGTGCCATCAATAACCGCATCCTCTTAAAGAACGACATCAAGGATTTCTCCAAGCTCTCTTCGAGTTATGTGGATATCGAGAAAGTCATCACCTCCGATGAGTTAAAGAGCAAGAAGAGCTATCAGGTCCTTCACTTCCTGCTCTTTGCCTTTGGCACACTCGCCTATCTGATGGCGGTGTTTTCTGTTATCATCTATGTGATAGGAATGGTCTTTCAGACCTCGATCTGATTATGGAAATCAATGGAAAAGAATATCAGGACATCTTCCATCTTGCGCTGGATATCTATCAGTCCAGCGACTATTTTGCCAAGGAGTTACGAAAGGATGAACTTTTGTCCTTCATCCGAAAAGAGGATGAGAAGAAGTACGAAAAGATTGTAAAGCTGTCTCTCCTCTCCCTTCCGGATGATGTCTTCGTCTTCAAGGCAAGCTATATCCTCAATCCCTTCATGTCCTTGAGGATCAAAGGATTCTGCTTTGAGAATTATAAGCAGTTAGGAGAGACTCTTCTTGCCTTCTCCCCGAATCCGAATCCTGTTCTGACAGAATTATTGCGTTACTCTTTGATCAGCAAGCATATGGAAAGCATCTACTACCAGGGAACCAATAAGGAAGAGTATGAGAAGATCCTCTACTTTGAGAAATTATCAGAGAGCGACCTTCCTTACGCTTACTTCTCCTTAGGATACTATCTAAGCAAGAAGAAGACGATCATCTACGAAGGAAAGGAATATCAGGATATCTTCGATCTCACCTACTTCCTCTGCAAAAAGGAGAAGGATCTCAGCGCCTTAGGCGCCTACTTGTCCAAGTCTCCTCTCTTGAGGGCCTATTCCGAATACGGAAAGCACAGCAAGAGGATGGAGGAATATCTTCACATCTGTGAGGAAGTCGACAAAAGCGAGAGAAAGCTGGATGAATTCCTCTCCAAAAAGAAGAAAGAGACAGAAGAATAAATATTTCAGTTTATGAAATAAAAGGGAGGAGAATTCCTTCTATCTTTCTTGTTGTTCTATAGAGATAAAATCTCTATAATAATCTCCGTAACTTATTTTTTAACGAGGCACAATTATGGACTATAAAACGAAAATGCAGGAATGGTTAGATAGCTCTCTTGTCAGCGAAGAGGATAAAAAAGTGATCCGACTCGCTAGTCCTGACACACAGAAAGAGATGTTCTCTACCTATATCCACTTCGGAACAGCTGGCATGAGAGCCCTCCTTGGCCCTGGAACCTCAAGGCTCAATCTCATCACCGTCAGAAAGGCGGCTATCGGATTAGCCAACTACCTCCTTAGCACATACAAAGAGGAAGCAAGGGAAAGAGGCATTGCCATCTCCTTTGATAACAGGCACTATTCCAAGGAATTCCGCGACCTCTCCGCCAAGATCTTCAATGAGATGGGAATCCCGGTCTTCACCTTCCGCGATCCGCATCCGACTCCGGAGCTTTCCTATACGGTCAGAAAGATGAACGCCATCGCCGGCGTCATGATCACAGCCAGCCACAACAACCGCGAATATAACGGCTATAAGATTTACGACCAGAAGGGATGTCAGGCTGTCTATGAATTCATCGACGGCATCATCAAGACCATCAATGAGCTTCCGGATGAACTCCATGTCGACTATGAGAAGGTCGATGAGAAAGACTATGCAAAGACTCTCTATCTCGATGATGACAGCAAGTATGATATCGACTTCGTCAACAAAGAGCTCACCACCTCCTTATACAAGGACTACTACAAGGGAGAGAGACTGACAAAAATCGTCTTCACCCCTCAGTGCGGATGCGACTGCAAAGTCGGACCGATGGCACTTCGTGGTGCCGGATATACCGTCGAGACCGTTGCTGGGCAGGATTATTTCGATCCGGACTTCACCAACACCAAAAATCCGAATCCGGAGACCGATGATGCCTATGCTCTTGCCTTCGAGCAGCTGAAGAAGCTCAACAAGGAAGGAAGAGGATTCAATCTCATCCTCTGCACCGATCCCGATGCCGATCGCTGCGGACTTGCCTTCTTAAACAGCAAAGGTGAGATTCAGCGCTTCACCGGAAACCAGACCGGTGCGCTTCTTATCGATTTCATCCTCTCCACCATGGAAAGAAGAGGAACCCTTCCGAACAATGGCGTTCTCTGCAACACCTTCGTCACCGGAAGCCAGGGAGAAAAGGTTGCCTCCTTCTACCACGTCAAAGTCAGAACCACCGCTACCGGTTTCAAGTACATCGGCAACATGGCTGACCGCATCGAAGAGGAAGGAGAGAAATATCTCTTCGGATACGAGGAATCCTACGGATACCTCCTCTCCGACTTCATCCGTGACAAAGACTCTCTTCAGAGCATTGTCGCTATCGCCGATATGTGCGAATATTATCTAAGACAGGGAAAGACCTTGGATGT
Organism: Oscillospiraceae bacterium; assembly: GCA_963654365.1. GTDB lineage: Bacteria > Bacillota_I > Bacilli_A > RFN20 > CAG-288 > Enterosoma. Next base: position 7,587 of record CAVJZP010000050.1, on the reverse strand, counting down.
CGCTTTGGCTGACTTGGATCAGAAGACCGGACACTACACCAATGTCCAGGTCTCTGTCATGTTCTCGGGAGCCGATTGCTTAGCCCGCATGAACAACGAAGTCAACAACCTCAGAAAGACTCCGTTCACCAATCTTGCCGGACTCAAGGTCAAGACGCTCTATGACTATCTCGACAGAAAAGTCATCCACATGGACAGCAATACCAATGAGGAAATGAACCTTCCTGACATCGATAAGACAAACTGCCTCCGCTTCGACTTCTTAGAAGGCGGATTCTTGGCTATCCGTCCATCCGGAACCGAACCGAAGGTCAAGTTCTATATCGAGATTGTCGGAAAGAGTGAGGAAGAGGGAAAGAAGTTAGCTGAAAAGATGGCTGACGAACTGAAGAAGATCATGGGCCTTTAGACCGTATAGGAATAGCCTAGTCGCTGACTAGGCTTTTCTTGTGGTTGAAAAAGGGATGATCTCTTCTATATAATAAATTAGAAATATTAAATTTCTCGATTATGAGGAGTGTGTATGGACTTAGAGAAAATCTTAGAGAATTACGAAGAAGGAGAACCCATCTTTCTTAGCGAGATCAAGTGTTGCAGTCCGAATTATTTAAGCCAGGAATTCCGAAAATATACGGAAAAAGGCATACTGACCAAACTGTACAACGGCGTATACTACAAAACGTATAGAACGATATTAGGAACAGAGGGTAGAGTATCCATTGAGAAATATTTCAATAAAGTCTATCTGAACGACGGAAAGAACGGCTATTACACCGGTTTATCCTTAGCTAATCAATTTGGCCTTACAAGTCAGAATCCCTCTGTCATCGAAATCCGTTCCAATAAGGCTACCACAAAACAAAGGAAAAAATGTATCGACGGACATCAGTTCATCATCTATCAGCCTGTCGCTAAAATCACAAAAGAGAATCTCTCAGCCATGCAGTTTTTGGATCTGATGACAGAGATTGACAAATACTCAAAAGAATGCGGAAGTGAGTTAACAGAAAAGTTAAAGGCATTCATAGAAAAGACACATGTTGATTTTAAACAGGTCAGAAAATGCATATCCAATTACCCCATTTGCGTATATAAGAATATATATGTAGTGGGGCTCATGCATGAACTGGTATAAAAATGACAGACAAAAATGGAAAGAAGTGATTCAGACCGTCTCATCCGAGACAAAGAGAAGTCCGATTCTGATTGAAAAAGATCTCGTTCAATCCGAGTTTCTGTTCCAATTATCAAGATCCGTTTTTCCTCTTGTCTTCAAAGGTGGAACATCCCTTTCAAAAGCATATGGATTGATCAACCGATTTTCTGAGGATATCGATTTGTCATCATTTAGGCACGTCACTGAAAAAGAAAAAAAGGAAATTAAGATGCTGATTACAGAGACTGGCAAAAGGCTGAATCTTAGATTGATAAACCTAGAAGTAGTCAAATCGAGGCATAAATATAACAAATACGAATTCGAATACGAATCTTTGTTTCAGAATATGATAGTTGAAATCATCATTGAAACAAGTTTCTACCAGGAATCTTACCCTACAAATGTTATGCCAATCAATAATTACGTCAGAGCTTTTTGTACAAATGAAAGAATTTCGTCGCCACTATCATTTGAAGCAGACATTTTTGATTTCAACGTTCAGTCTTTGAAAAGAACATTTATTGACAAAGTGTTTGCAGTATGTGATTACAGACTGAAAATATGGTGAATAGAGATTCCAGGCATTTATATGATATTGCAAAAATCATGCCATACATAAAATTTGACAATTCTTTACATCAATTAATACTGAAAGTCAGAAAAGACAGAAAGGAATCAGTGAACAATCCATCAGCAAACGAGAAATATGATATATCTCAGATGCTAACGGAAATCGCAAGTAGCCATTTCTTTGAAAAAGACTATAAAGCACTCACAACGAAGCTTCTGTTCGAAGAATTCAGTTATGAAAGAGCAATAGAAGAGGGAATAAAAAAGGTTGCAGAAAAGAATATATTTTAGAAAGAAACGGTTGCTTGACTAGTCTACCAATTTCATTTACCTTCAAAAAAGTTCTTCAGTGTCAGATAGATTCCTTCGTGGTCGTTGTCTTCCAATGTGACATTGTTGACAATCTCTTTGAGATGCGGATTTGCGTTTTTCATTGCAAAGGGCACACCGGCTGTGGTGAGCATCTCCACATCGTTTTCGGCATCACCGAAAGCGATTGTGTGGGCTCTGTCGATATGATAGCACTTCTGCAGCAAAGAGATGCCTGTGGCTTTGCTTCTTTTATAGGATCCGAATTCTGCTACTGTCTTGACTCCATACCAGTGACGCAAGAAAAGACTCTCATCCGGAAGAGAGGCTTCTGCGATTTTCTTCTTGCTCTCTTCTGTTGTCTGAAAGACAAAGGCATAGACATCCTCATCTAGGATATCTTCAAAATCACCGTATACCATCTCCATGCCATCATGATTGAACATCTCATTGAACTCTTCATCATGGCTGGTATAGAAGACTTTTGTCTCACTCTCAGCAAAAGAGTGAATAATCTCTCCGTTTTTGAAACGGGAGAGGAACGAGAGGACATCTTCCTTCTTATAGTATTCATCATAGCGGGGGAAAGAGTCATCCTTTGGATCATAGACACAGGCTCCGTTATAGGAGATGATCGGTCCATCGAGTCCTAATTCATCATAATAGGGAAGGATTGCTCTTGGAGGGCGACCGCTCGCTAAGGCGATGACATGTCCTTCTCTTTTCAGCTCTTTCAGGTAAGAGGCTGTTTTCTCCATGATATGCTTGCTCTCATCAAGGAGGGTACCGTCTAAATCAGAGACGATCAAAAATTTCTGGTTGTTTTTCATGGCATCATTGTAACAAAAAGAAATCTCGATTTCTTTATAAAGTGCTTTCGTTTACAATATTATGGCTGAACAATTACGATTTCTTTCAGACTTTATGAAAAAGGAGGCCAAAATGAAACATACAAAATACTTATCCTTGTTATTCCTTTCTCTGTTGCTTTGTTCCTTCAAAAGCGAAGATACGAAGTTAAATGCCAACAAGCAGGCATTCGATGGAAAAGCCTATGACAAGACAGAGATGATGGATTTTTCCGATAGTACGGAAGAGGAGATCAAAAACTATTACAACTATTCGGAGATGATCACGAAAAAAGGAAATGACTTAAAAGAGTATCTCTATAACGTGATCTCTAAAGACAACTACTTCATCCCCTACGGAAGCTCTGCTTCCTCTGGTGTCGGCATGTGGTATGAGATCACAGACAGAAACTGGGACATCTCCAATAGCATCGACCCCTCTACCTTCCAGTTTGGAAATGAGAATCCAGAAGACTACTATCTTGTAAACTTCTACTTTGAAGCCTCTGCCAATTACGATAAGACAAAAGCCACCAACAACACGGTCAACTCCACCTCCTTGAAAGCTGTGGATGGCGCAACCAAAGTAGACTATGTCAATAAGACAAAGCCAAAAGGAGTATCCACAGACAAAGAGCATCTCTGGGCAAAGAATCACGGATTCAAAGTTGTCGAGAACAGCAAAGATGTCTTTGCCAACGGCGCACCGACAGACCTGCATCACCTCGTTGCCGCAGATGGCAACACCAACTCCGCCGGACATAACGACAACTTCTTCGGCGAAGTGAAAAGCAAAGCGGATTCCAAGACGGTCTACTCCTATTACGCCGATGGAACAACAGCCGTTTCTGGCTATCTTGGAAAAGACAGCAATGGAGAAACAGTCTTTGAACCGACGGATGAATGGAAAGGCGATATCGCACGTTCCTTGCTCTATATGGCTACCCGCTACAGCAAAGACAATGGAGATAGCCAGACACAGGCAGAGCCCTGTCTTGTCTTCGATGATGACGGAAGCTACACCGATGACAAATCAGGCGGAAAATATGATAGAAGCAAGTTCCACGGCTATCATCCAAACCTTGCCACATACTTGAAGTGGAACAAGCAGGATCCTGTCTCCAAATACGAATACCACAGAAATAATCTCATCTATAAGAATGTGCAGAAGAACAGAAATCCGTTTGTCGACTTCCCGTCTCTTGCTGACTGGGTATTTGCTACAACGACAGAGAAAGAACCCGAGATTGCCTCTCCTGTGGATGACAATCCCTATGCTGTCATCGACTTCAGCAAGTTGGAGAGCAAATACCAGCTTCATGTGGAAGACAGCATCACCTTCTCAATAAGCTTTGGAAGCATCCAGGATCTTACTATCCGTTACGACGAAGACTATCTTTCGATGTCAAGCGACAAAAAGACCTTCACAGCCAAGAAAGCAGGAGAGACAACGATCACTTACTCCTACACTGATGACGAAGGAAAGAGTGTATCTTACTCTACTACTATCGAGATCAAGGATAAGATTGTCCTGCTCTCCGTCAAGCCAGACACCGGTGTCATCGACCATATGAACCTTGTGACCGGTGAGGAATATACCTTTGAGCTCGGATTCAAGAATCAGGATGCCTTCTTCTCCAATGAGAAGATTGCTTACTCCTCTGATGATACAAGCATCATCTCTGTGACCGATGACGGAAAAGTGACAGCCTTGAAGAGCGGTGAATGCACTCTCTATATCCTCGTCAAGAGCGAGAAGAGTGAAAAGACACTCCTTAAGATCAGTGTCAAAGTCACTTTGTCCGAAGAAGAACAGAAGAAAAGACAGATTTATGTCATCATCATCATTGTCGCCGCTGTGCTTCTTATTGCCGTCTTCCTGATCTTTGGTCTCCTCATCAAGAAATCCGGAAAGAAAAACAGCGTTAAGGACTACACAAAAGTATATAATAAGAAGAGCCCTAAGAAGAAAACTTCCAAGGGCGGAAAGAAAAATACGAGGAAATAAAAATGGCTGAAGAAAAAGTAGAAGAAAAGAAAGAAGAGAAGAAGGAAGAGAAGAAGGAGAACGGATTCTCCAAGTTCTTCAAGAAGATTGGAAAATCGATCTCCGACTCCAACAGAGAAGACAAGCTTGCAAGAACCTATCGTGACGGAAATGGCATTGAGGAATTCTCCATCTACACCGATTCCGATTCTCTCTTCTCGATGAAGTCCTATTACGGAAAGATCGATGACGGAAAGAACGAAATCACTCTCTACGGAGATATCAAGGAAGACGACGTTCCTTTCTCCAGTGTCCTTTCCACCGACCCGAAGAACGACAACGAACTTCCTAGACGCTTCTATCTCTTAGAGAGAAGAGTCGAGAATGTCGATATCGAAATCGAAGAGAAGGATGATAACGACAATGCAGTCAAGAACACCTACTCCCGTCCTGTCACCGTCTTCACCGTCGATCCCGACATGAAGGAAGTCAAAGTCATCAAAGTCAAGAACACCTACTATCTCAAGCACGAAGCAAAGTAAAAGTCATGCTAATAGGCTATCAGTCATTTCTCTGGTAGCCTTTTGTTTTACCGAGCAATCAGAAAGAAAAACAGATATCGGAAAAACATGATGACATCGAGGATGATATCACGCAGCATTTTCAGAAATTCGTATTCAACAAAACAGCACCCAGTCGAAACTGAGTGCTGTTTTTCTATTTGTTTCTGAATTTTCTCTTTAGCCAAGAGAAGACGCCATTGTTCTTCTTGCTTTCAATCTCATCAAACCTGCTGATAAGATCTTTCTGCTCGCTATCCAATGACTTCGGGAACTTGACGTTGATTGTGACGTACTGGTTACCCGTCTTTCCGCTCGGCAAGGTAATACCCTTATTAGCCATGCGGAGAATCGTTCCCGGTTCTGTGCAGGGCGGTATGACTAAGTCACAGTCACCGCTGACAGTCGGTATGGTCACTGTTGCGCCAAGAAGCGCATCAGAGATGGAGATTGGAGCATTGATATAGACATCAGCACCCTTTCTGACAAAGGTCTGAGAAGGCTTGACGTTGAAGGTAACAATGAGGTTGCCGTTCGCACCGCCATTGATGCCCGGTTCTCCTTTTCCTTTGATGTTCATTCTGTCTCCGGTATCGACACCGTGCGGAATGTTCAGCTTGATCGTCTCGCTCTTTCTGACTCGGCCAGAGCCTTTGCACTGAGAGCACTTATGAGTGACTTTCTTTCCGCTTCCGCCGCAGTCCGGACAGACATCCTCTGTCTCAACAACACCGAAGATGGTCTGCTTTCTTGCACGGACTCTTCCCACACCTTTGCAGGTGGGACAAGTCGTCACATCACTGCTCGACTCCGCTCCTGTACCATGACAGTGCGGACAGGTATCGACATAATCGAGCGGCACATCAATCGAGGTTCCCTTGACAGCGTCATCAAAGGAGAGATTGACCTGGATGATCTTGTCTTCACCATTTCTTGGCATATTGCCACGTCTTGAACGGCCAGATGTCCCGCCGCCGAAGAAGGAGGAGAAAATATCATTGATATCACTGAAATCACCGAAATCTGCTCCCTGGAACCCGTTGAATCCGCCTTGGAATCCGTTGGCTCCATTGTTATCAAAAGCGGCATGACCGAACTGGTCATACTGTTTTCTCTTATCAGCGTTGCCTAAGACTTCGTAGGCTTCCTGGACTTCCTTGAACTTCTCTGGGGCATCAGGTGACTTGTTCAAATCAGGGTGATACTGTTTTGCGAGTTTTCGATAGGCGCTTTTGATCTCGTCCTGCGTTGCGTTTTTGTCAACGCCAAGGACTTCATAATAGTCTCGTTTTTCAGCCATCGAGGATGACCTCCTATTCTAACAAGAAGCCCGGAAGTCTTGCCTCCGGGCCTAGTTGCTATTTTACTTGTTATCGTCTTTCTTCTCTTCGAAAGTGGCATCGACGACATGCGGATCGTTTCCGTTATCGTTTGCCGTGTTTCCACCAGCATTGTTGGTGGATGCATTGGCCTGTGCCTGTGCCTGAGCCTGATAGACCTTATTGGCGGCCTGCTGGAGTTCAGCAATCTTGGCTCTGACAGCATCAAGATCATTCTTGTCAAGGTTAGCCTTGATCTCATCTCTGATCTGCTTTGCCTGTGCTTTGGTGTTCTCATCGATCGGATGCTGAGGATCGTTCATAGAACGGTCGATGCTATCGATGAGAGACTGAGCCTCATTTCTCGTATCGGCATCCTGCTTTCTCTTATCATCTTCCGCCTTGTGAGCTTCGGCTTCATGGACCATCTTATCGATTTCATCTTTGGAAAGTCCAGAAGAGTTGGAGATTGTGATATGCTGCTCAGCATTGGTATCCAAATCCTTAGCGGAGACGGAGACAATGCCGTTGACATCGATGGAGAAGGTAACCTGAATTCTCGGTTCGCCACGTCTGGCAGGACGGATGCCTTCGAGCTTGAACTGGCCTAAGAACTTGTTGTCGTTGGCCATCGGTCTTTCGCCCTGGAAGACCTGAATCTCAACACCAGGCTGATTGTCTTCCGCTGTGGAGAAGACCTGACTCTTTGTAGTAGGGATGGTCGTATTTCTAGGAATCATGACGCTCATGACACCGCCGAGAACTTCAATACCCAAGGAAAGCGGAGTGACATCGAGAAGGACGACATCCTTGACATCGCCACGGATGACACCGCCCT
>CAVJZP010000049.1:0-12683 GCA_963654365.1 Oscillospiraceae bacterium | reverse complement strand
TGGCGTTATTCTTTGCGTAATCAAGACGAAGTACACTTGGAAGGAAAGGCTTTTCCTGATCATATCATATCTTCCGAAAGCCACTGTCCAAGCCTCTATTGGGGGCATCGCATTATCCGAAGGTTTAGCCTGCGGTTCAATAGTTTTGACTGCGGCTGTTGTTTCTATTTTGGTGACTGCGCCAATTGGGGCATTGTTGATGGACTCTTTGGCTAAAAAACTATTGGGAAAGCAAATCGTAATCAATAGGCAAATCAATCATCAAATGTAGCGTTATTACATAATAAAGACAGTTACAATATTTATATGTGAAGGAGGCAATAGTCATTCATTGGGTATTTCTTTCATCGGCTAGCCGATGAAAGAAAGGTGCCAAACAAAAGCCACAATCGCAATCATATTAGTGCTAACAGATGTTACTGCTAAAGTGAATATGTACAATCCTACCAACGTGAAAATGCACAGTCTTGGAAGGAGAGGTGCTTATTTTTCTTTCCCCTAGATCCAGGGAAAAGAAAATGGTTATTAGGAAGTGATAAAGACTCCGTTTCCGCTTCACCCTGATCTACCATTATAATCATCTAAAATACCTCCCTAGCATTCAAGCCAGAGAGGTATACTTTCAATCGATAAATGTTTATGATGCTGTAGATGTATAAGAGATAATCTTGAAATAGCTGAGAAGGAATACAATGGCAATTTCGACAAGGAGTGAGAGAATTGCAGAGATGAGAACAATCCTCTTATGGCTCTTGTCTTCCAACTGAATCTCCTTGGACATGGAGTAGGCAAGAAGGATGCCAGGCCCACCTAAGAGCCATGCTGATAGCAATAATTCAGACCAAGAATAGCTTTTGCCATCCCCTCTTACGCCTTTGACATACGCGAAGCTTACCATGATTCCGGATAGGAATCCAATCAGTATGACAAGATAGACCCAATAAAACTGTATTTGCATGATAGTGATTAAAGAAAGAAAAGCTTCGGCATGAATCCGAAGCTTTTGCTTTGATTTTGTTTATTTCTTCTTGAGGTACTTGACGCAGTCAAGAGTGACGGCGGCAAGAATGATGACACCCTTGATAGCGAGCTGATAGTTGGCATCGGTGATACCGATCATAGGAAGAACGACAACGATAGCCTGGAAGATAAGGGCGCCGATGACGACACCGCTGATCTTACCGACACCGCCTGAGAAGGAGACACCACCGACAACGCAGGCCGCGATAGCATCATTTTCCATACCCTGACCTGTCTGAGCTCTGACGTTACCAGTGTAGATACCGTAGATGCTGCCGCCAAGTCCGTAGTAGAGACCAGCGAGGAGGAAGACCATCATGGTGACTTTGAAGACGTTGATGCCAGAGACGGCTGCGGCTTCTGCATTTCCACCGACAGCGAACATATTCTTTCCGAATGTAGTCTTATTCCAGATGAACCACATGACTGCAATACCGATGATGGCCCAGATGATCATGATTGGGAAGTCAGAATCGCCAAGGTTCTTACCAGAGACGATAGCAGTGACGGTCGGATCCGGAGAACCGGTGAAGGAGTTACCTGTGACACCAGCCATGATACCAAAGGTGAAGAGCTGAGTGGCAAGGGTGGCAATGAACGGATGCATCTTGAACTTCGCAGTGAAGAAGCCGGCAATTCCTGTGATAAGGCAGCAGGCGACAATGGAGAGCAAGAATGCCATGACAACACGGGCACCTAACGGAATGGAAGAGAAATCCGGTGACTTTCCAAAGAAGGTTACGGAGGTCTTACCAGTCGTAGTGACAAGCATTCCAGTGAAGACGGATGCCATACCGACGAGACGACCAATACTTAAGTCTGTACCAGCGAGAACGAGAAGTCCAGCAACGCCTAAGGCTAAGAAGATCTTAGGAGAAACCTGATTAAGAATAAGAAGGATGTTGTCCCAGGCGAATAAGAAACTTCCCGTCTGAACAGCATATATAATCGTAGCAATGATCATCAAGACAAGGATAGAAAGATATAGACCATTCTTCAACATGAAGTTCTTGATGTTAAAGCCATATTTGTAGTTTTCGAATTTCTGTTCGTAATTCTGTTTCAAAGGAAGTTTCTTGTTGTTTGCTTTTTCGATGTAAGCATATTTGTTGAGATACAAAGCGTGATTGCTATCCTTTGCGGCTTCCTTGATATCATTGAAGGCAACAAGAGCATCGTTGCACTTCTGATGATAGATAGAATCAACTTCCTTCAGCTGAAGTTTACGTCTCTTGGTCTCATCGGCCTTCTGATCCTCAGGAATTTCTTCAGATTCGAACTTTGCTTTCAGTTCAGCAAGATTAGTATTTCTCTCTTCGAGATACTGAGCAAGTTTGTTATCATAATCCGCTTTAGCGGCAGCGACCTTCGCCTTGCCATCTTCCTTATCAGCATCGATGAGCGGTTTGTACTGTTCTTCAATATAGCCGATGGCCTCTTTGACCTTTTCGGCCAATTCAGGCTTATTCTGATTCTTGACTTCTGTTGCAACAGCAATCTGCTCTTTATCGTTTTCAATCAACTTGTTTCTAGTTTCATTATCAAGTTGATGATTACGCTTCAGATTGCTGATTTCATTCTTCAGACCTTCGATCTTTGTCACACCATCAAGGCGTAAGGCATCGATAGCAGATAATCTCTTTTCAATCTCAGGAATGAATTCGTTCTCTCTTGCGAGAACATTCTGATTCGATTGTTCCATTTCGATTTACCTCTCTATAAGTATTTTGCAGACAATCTCAGGAGTTCCTCCTGGTTGGTCTCTTTCGTATTGACGACACCAGCAAGATGATAGTTGCTCATGACTGCGATTCTGTTGGTGATACCGAGAATCTCAGGCATTTCACTAGAGACAACGATACAGGTCTTGCCCTTCTTAGCCAAATTGAGAATCAACTGATAGATTTCATATTTGGCGCCGACATCGATACCTCTGGTCGGCTCATCCAACAAGAAGACATCCGGATCTCTTTCGAGCCATTTGCCGATGATGACTTTCTGTTGATTACCGCCGCTAAGAGCTGAGATCAAGTCATTCGGACCCATACATTTCGTATGCATCTGATTGATTTCTCGGATTGTCGCATCCTTCATCTTCTTATTGTCAAGGATACCGAGTGTCTTATACTTATCCATATTGGTAATGGTAGTGTTGAAAGTCAAGTCCGCTTTCATGAACATACCATTCGCTTTTCTTTCCTCTGTGACGAAAGCGAAGTTATAATCCATCGCTTCTCTAGGAGTGTTGATGAATATCTGTTTTCCGTTATAGAAGATCTTGCCTGTCTTGATGGTTCTCATACCGAAGAGACATTCAAGGAGTTCACTTCTGCCAGCACCGACAAGGCCATAAATACCGAAGATTTCGCCTTTGCGGACCGAGAAGCTGATATCGCGGAGAAGAGGCGTGTACATCGTTGAAAGGTTTTCAACGCGGAGAACATCTTCACCAGGAGTATTGTCAACAGGCGGAAAACGCTGTGTAAGACTTCTTCCGACCATGGCGGAGATCAGTTCATTCATGTTGGTTTCCTTCGTTTCCTTCGTCATGATCATTTCACCATCACGAAGGACAGAGACCTCATCGCAGATTTCGAAGATTTCATCCATCTTATGAGAGATGTAGACGAAAGAGACACCTTGTTCCTTCAATTCTCTGACAATCTTGAAGAGTTTTCTGACTTCTGGTTCCGTCAAGGATGAGGTAGGCTCATCCAAAACGATGATTTTAGAATTGTAGGAAACGGCTCTGGCAATTTCGACCATCTGTCTCTGAGAGACAGACATCGTTCTCATCTTCTGTTTCGGATTGACATGGATATCCAGCATGGAGAAGAGGCCTTTGGTCTCAAACAGCATATAGTTTTCATCAACAACGCCGAATTTGGTTCGATACCGGCCCAGCCACATATTATCAAGAACTGTTCTGTCCAAGCATTGATTGAGTTCCTGATGAACCATGGCGACACCGTTTTCCAAGGCATCCTTCGGATCCTGGAAATCAACATGTCTTCCATCAAAGATAATGCTGCCGTCATCTTTGGCATAGATGCCGAACAAGCATTTCATCATTGTGGATTTTCCGGCACCGTTTTCACCCATAAGGCCCATGACCGAGCCTTTCTTAACGGTCAGATCAATATTCTTCAGAACATGGTTTTTGCCGAAGGATTTTGATAGGCCGTGTATCTCTAAAATATTTTCAGACATATTTTTGATTCGGAACCTCCTATTTTTAATATAAAAGTAGGATGCTACTTTCATAGCACCCTACTATGAAGTTTTAGGGATTTACTTCGTTAAAGCGGCGTACCAATCTTTGATGATCTGGCCCTGAGCTTCGCCCTGACCGGAAGAGCCGGTACCAACGAAGTAGACATTATCAACGTTGGAAAGATCAGCAACACCTTTATTATCAGATGTCTTAGGCTGTCTGTTGAAGAAGACGACCGGTTTATCACCGGCAAGTTTCTTATAGGCTTCCCAGTTAGCATGTGTGATGACATTGAACGCATAAGCATCATATTCGCCGGAATTAATCTTTGTTTTGATTCTTTCCTGAAGGTCAACATCGTTTGTACCATCGCCTTCAACAATGTCAACTGTGTAACCTAAAGCTTCTGCATAATGCGGAAGAGCCTGTCTGTAGGTTTCCTTAATGAAGTTATCGTTTGCGGAATAGGTGGCAACAAGAAGCTTCTTGCCAGCAACTGCGGAATCAGCAGCAACATTGACATAAGAGCCCGGTTTAAGGCTATCAGCATTACTAGCAGTAACGGCAGAAAGCTTTGTCTGAACGATATGCTTGTCTAAGCTTGTAAGATCAAGAGTTGCCTTTCCGCCATAGCTGGCGTCAATGACGGTGTCAGAATTCTTGATAAGGTTAGTAAGAACTGTGACAGCGGCAAGAGCCTGATCGTCACCGTTCTGAGAGACAGAACCGGCAAGTGTTCCAGCCTTGATCATATCGCAGGCGGAAGAAAGAGCATCGAAACCGATGATAGGAGTATTCTTGGCTAAACCAGTAGCGTTGGAAGCGGCAATAGCCATACCATCGTTGTTGGAAACGATGAAGTCGAGCTTTCCTTTGTATTTCTTGACCCAGGTTTCAACTGTTTCCTTGGCAACATTGTCAACCCAAGAACCAGAACTATCTGTGCATGTATGTCTTTCGAGTTCAACTGCCTTGAATCCGCCCTCTTTGGCGATTTCGTTCATGGCAGCGACACAGCCATTGGTACGATCTTCAGCTTCCGGGTTTCCATCTTCACCGACCAAGATGACATAGCCGAGCTCGCCATCCTTAATAGCGGAGTCCCAAGTCCATTCAGAAGAGGTTGTGCCACCGCAAGAAACTAAAGAAGCGGCCAAACCAAGTAACGACATAAGCGGAATAAGTTTTTTCATAAAGTGTTTTTATCCTCCTGTTTATTCCTTTTTGCTTAATGAGGTACTGACGACTTCTTCATTAAGCGCTTTCATGATAACGGAAATCAGATGAAGTTAGAATGGAAAATCATACACTCTTTTTAGAATTTTCTACACAACGAGGAAAATTATAGTTTTCGTCATGTTTTGTGAAAAACTTTTGTTTTTTTATCTATTTTTGCTAAAAATCTGACAATATTATTAATGTAAAGTTAGGTTTACACCTGTAAAAATGATGCAAAAATCAACAATGGAAAAGGCTTTCTATGCCTTTTTCATGACACGGAAAGCCTTTTACATATCAGAGAAAAAGTCAGTTTTTCACTTTGTCTGAATCAAGTCGAGCAAGGAGAAATAGTCTCCGATCATCGGTTTACGGATGATGTTGAAAGACCAGTTATCATCTCCTAGAAGGATCTCATAGACGGAAAGATAATCTTTCAATGTGATGTTCTCCGGCTTGGATGTGTAATTCTTGAAGAAGTAATCTCCAATAGAGGAGAAGAAGGACTTCTTGTCATTCTTCTTTAGGCTCACTAGTTTAGAGAAGCAGGTGATGGATTCATCAAAGAAGTCAAAGTCATGACTGGACATGAGGATCATATCCTTTTCATAAGAGAAGATTTCTCCGATATGGACATCTTCTCCTTTGTTTGCCATCTCCTCTTCCGGAATCGCATCCATCAAATCCGTAGAAAGCAAAGAGAATGAAACCGACTTGCCATAATGGGCATCCACAATCTTCTTCGCCTTGATGAAATGCCTGACCTTTGTCTCTTTGTCTTCCTTTTCATCGAGGACCAACAGATAAGTGATCCCCTGTTTTTCATTTCCGCTTAAAAACAGAAGTCGGTCCTCATCGACCTTATGGGAAGTTAGAACCATGTCGTAACTTTCCTTATTGAACTCTTCGACTCTCTTAATATCTTTCGAATCGGATAAGACAGCAAAATCCTCCTTGGAACAGATGACATCAAATTGATAGGTGTCCTCTTTCAAGGCAGTCGATTTCATAAAAGCACTCAGAGTGTTCTTATCTTCAAATTCAGAAAGTTGGATCAGAACTTTTATTTTTTCCATGATGGTTCTCCTTTCATTCAGGAAAGACTTTCCTTTGTAATGGCGCTTCCTTCTACATAGACCGTGTATTCATTGACCATGGTGTACGGGAAGGACTCCGTTATCTTACCATAATTATTCAATTCTTCCACAATGCGAATGCAGGCATCAGCCTGAATGCTCGCCTCATTCTTCACTGTTCCGGTCAATATGCCATTTCTCACGGATGCAATACCAACTGACGTGCCATCGACACCGAACACCGGGAAAGGAAGTGTGGAGTCTTCCCACTCCAAAGTATTCTCTTCGGAATAAAGATAGTCGATGACACCTAGCGCCATATCATCATTTCCGCAAAGAACCACTTCGATATCATCACCATACTTCTGAACAATCTCTCTCATACTCTCTTTGGCCTGGCTTCTGCTCCAGTTGCAGTAAGTCGAATAGAGGTTCTCAATCTTATATCCGTCCTCTGTGAACGCGTTTAAGGCAGAGACACTTCTCTTCTCCGAATCCTGATGACCAATCTCGCCTTTAATCATCACCATCTGAATGACACCATCCCCGTTCTTGTCATAGGAAAGATCTAACGAGTTAGCACTTCCAAAGAGTTCTTCTACCATGCTAGCCTGTGCCTTTCCTTCAAAGACGGGGTCTGTTCCAACATAGAAGATCTTATCGTTCTTCTTTCTTCCACGGATGATATCATCATCCAAAGGCTGACGGTTAAAAAAGATGACTGGGATATCCTTATTGGATACCTTATCGATGATAGCACCAGCAGAGAGTCGGTCCACCGGGTTGATGAAGATCATCTTAGGATTTTTGCTTTCGATGGCATCCACAAGCATCTCATTCTGCTTGATGGAGGAATTGCTCGCATAATAGGGAGCAAAAGTATAACCTCTTTTTGAAAGTTCGCTCTGCAATACCGTGTCAAAGGAGCTGATGAAGGTATCGTTCTCATCGTAGATGAAAATCAAGGCATCCTCTGACTTTGAACCACAGGAAACCAAAAGAAGCAGACTGGAAAGAGAAAGGGAGAGCATCTTTTTATTCTTCATCATTTCTGACCTCCTCTAAAGGAATACGGATTTCAATCGTCGTACCTTTGTCAAGCATAGAATCAATCCTTACATCGGACTTTTCTCCGTAGAAGATACGGATTCTCTGATAGACATTGGATAATCCAACTCCCTTATGGATTGTCTTATCCTGGAATGTCTGATAAATCTCCTCTACCTTCTCCGGAAGCATTCCAAATCCATTATCCTCAATCGTAAAACAAAGGAAAGAATCCTCTTTATATCCTTTGATCTTTATCAGGCTCCCCTCCTCCGGCTTTTCACCTAAGCCATGAACGATGGCGTTTTCGACAATCGGCTGCAAGATCAGCTTGATGATAGGAAGAGACAGGATGTCCTCTTGAGCATCTACCTCATAGGCAAAAGAGTTTCCGAATCTCATCTTCTGTATCTGAAGATAGTATTTGACATGCTCAAGTTCCTTCTCGACAGGAATGATATTCTTTCCTCTTGAGATGGAGATGCGGAAGAAACGGGAAAGAGCTACGATCATATTCTGTGCCTTCTCACTTTCATTCTCATCGATGAGATAGATGATGGAATCCAATGTGTTATAAAGGAAGTGAGGATTGATCTGATTCTGCAAAGCTTTCAGCTCCGCCTTGTTCTGTTCCTTCTGCTCATCGACAACCTTCTGGGCAAGATCGTGAATACGATTCATCATCTTGCAGAAGGACTTGTTGAGGGAGACGATCTCCTTTGTGCCGCCGATGGAAGCATCGGATTTCAGACGGAAGCTAAGGTCTTCTACCGCTTCCATTTCCTTCTGAAGTCGGACAATCGGCTTTGAGATCTGAGTCGACACAGCATAGAAAAGGAACAAGAAGGCGACTAAAGCAATGGAGGAGAAAATCGTACTATTGATCAAGAGCCTTGTCTTCGCCTCGTTCAATCCATTGATATTGGTTGCAATGACTAATCTCCATCTCGTTTTCGGAATCGTGGAAAGATAGAGGAAGATGGAATTCTTTCCGCTTTTCATCTGCACATTTCCGATGACATTCTCAGCGATGAGGTTTCTTTCTTCCTCGCTCACCTCACCAGAGGAATAGACTGACTGATAATTGTTGTCATAGATATAGACATGTCCGCCTTCTCCCAATTGGACTTCATCGATCATGGAGGCGATACCGGAAAAATCATAGACAATCTTCAGAATCGCAGATTCATTTCCGTTATCGATAGTCATCACTTTTGAAAGGGTGAAGTAGGAAGCAGAGGAAACACGGGAGAACGCATTGATCAATGGGGCATCCATCGCAGAGCGGAACCATTCCTCGGACTTGATGGATTCTGCCGTTTCCTGGTTGTTGACATTGCCACTATCGCTCGCAATCAGATTTCCATCCGTATCATAAAGAGAGATGGATTTGACGGACTGAGAGACAATCATGACCTCATCAAAGAAGGTTCCGCCATTCTTCTCGATAGTCTCCCCTTTCTCATTGACAAGCCGTTTCTGAATCGCATCCGAAGCGCTGATGACATTATCCATATAATTGGAATAATTGGATAATGCCTGTTCCGATGTAGAGATGACCTGCTTGAGATAGGTCGACTCTACGGAAGCAGAATAAGTCCAAGTGACAATTGCAAAAATACCAGCCATGAAAAAGACGAAGGCCGTCACAAAGGAGAAGAAGAGAACGGACTTCAGAGAATGACGCTTAAGACGATTTCTTTTTCCTATATTCATCCGGTGATAATCCTGTATACTTCTTGAAGCAGTGCGAGAAATAGTAGGGATCGGTATATCCTACATCTCTCGCAATCGTGATGATTCGATTGTTCTGTTCGGAAAGAAGAGCTAACGCCTTCTTCATCCTCAGATCCGTCATAATCTTAGTGAATGTTGTTCCGTTGCGTTTTAGAATCGTTGAGATATAGCTGACAGAATAGGATAATTCATTAGCAACATCCTCAATCAATAGATTTGGATTGGTAAAATTCATGTCGATGAAATGAAGGATTCTCTCATACGAGGTCTCTAGTCCAGAGAGTCTCTTCTTCTCATTGACTTTGATGACTCTCTCCGATAGAGAGAACAGGTAATCCACAATATTCTGCTGTGTCTTTATGCTATAGAGTTTTGCAGTGATTTCAGCCTGTGAATCAAAGCCCTGATAGAATTCAGTCAATGAGATACAGGACTTAATGATGGCATCCAGGATATTGGAAAGGATATAGTAGTAGCTATCCTTATAATCCGGTGTCGTGATCTGAGCAATCAGCTTCTCCAAACTGGATTTCACATCCGTCTTCTTGCCGTAGGAAATCAAATAGGAGAGATTCTTGTATTCGTTATCGTCAATTTTGCCCGTGGAAGGAGAAGAGACTCCATTCTCTTTTTCCAGATCCTTGAAGGAAAAGACCATGTTCATGCCTAATACAGTACGGTATTCCAAAGATCTCTTGGCGTGTCGATACATCTTTCTGTAATTGACCGGCGCCTTCATGATATCGGAGACACCGCAGGAAACAGAGATGGAGGATGATCTTTTCACCATGGCAAGGATACCGTTCAGTTTCAGCATCAGCTCTTCTTCTATGAACTTATCATCTTTCTCCAGAAGCAGAACCATCTGGTTATCATTGAGGAAGAAATAGTAAATCGCACCAGCAGAGAACTCTTCTTCGATCGCACTCTTCAAAGAGAAATAGAGAAGATCCTGCCTATCGTATTCCAGTTCATCGCTGTCCGCATCAAAGACAACCATTGCCTGATAAGCATGGTTGAGATCGATGCCGTCCTCCACTAGTTTTCCTGCAAAGTTCTCGGGTATCTCTTTCACCTTGATCAATCGATTGAGATCCTCAGACTGAAGGAAGCGAAGAGAATTCTGTGCCTTCTCTTCCAAAGACTTCATGCTGTTGTCCATCTGTAACTGCTTATTCAGAAGCGATTCTGCTTTGTCTAAGACTTTTCTCATCTCTTCTGTGGAAACCGGCTTTGTCAAATAGCCGACTACACCTAAAGAAATGGCTTCCTTTGCATAATCAAAGGAATCATATCCGGAAACAATGACAAACTGCATCAAAGGGAAATCCATCTTAAAGTGACGGATCAGTTCAATACCAGTGATATATGGCATACGGATGTCTGTGAAAAGGATATCCGGACTAAGACTAGAACCGACTTCCAAGGCATCGAATCCATTTTCAAAGCATCCGACCACCGTAAAACGATCCGAGTATTTCTCAATCATCGTCTTGATTCGATTACGGACAGACTCTTCATCATCAGCAATTATGACTCGATACATAGATTCACCTTGTTTTATACACTTGTCTTAAATATTTTCACTGACTTGATTATAACATAGAAAGAATGCTCATAGAAAACATGAACGAGAGGATAAACCCGATAATATAGGAAACATTTTAAAACATAAGATCACAGTATTCGTGTTTTTCATTCTCGTTAATACCTAATGTTTTTAAAGCACTCAATCCACTAAGCCTTTTAAGTTCATTCTTCCCAGATGTGATTCCATCGAGGGTAAGACCACAATCACTTCTTTGTGGATTTCCTCAGGGTCAGAATCCAGATAATGTGCTAAAATGTTCATGGCGCAATCCTTTCTTGTTTAATTTGATCATTAACATTATAAAGGGTCGCGCCTTTTCTGTGACTGAATTCCGGAATTCAGTCACAGAAGCCATTACACATAAATTAGTCTACTCTCGATTAATTTTCCAGATGCCTTTTGTTTTGCCTATTCGTTCAATTATATTTTTTCCTTTTAAAGATTTTAAAATTCGTTGAATAGTTCTTTCACTTTTATTGATGTTCGCGCCGATTTTTTTAGCAGTTAATGCACTATCAGTTTTTAATAAATTTAAGACAAGCTGTTCATCATCGGTCAATTTTTCATTTACGACAGCATTTACGACAGCATTTACGACATTCCGTTTAAATACAAAAGTGAATCCGTCACGATAAATTTCGTAGTCTGTAGTAACGTTCTGCTTTTTGCATTCGTCATATACTCTTTTAAATCCACTGCTATATGATTCAACATCGTCTGATAAAAATAAGGTTTTTAGAATTGATGGATTTCTAACAATCGAAGGCATATTTTTCTCAACGAAATCTTCTGGTTTATATCCTAGTGGAAATTCACCTGGATTATATATTCTGATCATAGATGGATGAATAGATATTTCATGTTCAGTAAAGGTATTATATCTTGCATGAGCAAAACTATTGCAGATTATTTCTCTTAATGCTTTAACTGGTATTTCAGGAGTTTCAACTCTCTCTGTCCCAACAATGTCAGCTTTCCATCTAATATTTTGTTTAATATACGTGTTTGCTTTCTCAATTAGATTAAAAATATTTCCGTTAATTCTATTAATGTCTAAGAAAGTTAACTTTTCGTCAGTGGCAAAAATTGCCATTTTCAAAACAACCGGTCCATTTTTTGAAAACAATAAATTTCCCGCATTTGTAAGTTTCTCCCCTTTTAGTAAGCCCAATTTGATTAATAGATTTTTAGGATTGAATTCCTCGTCTTTAATTCGTTGACAAGCAAATGCTTTATTATAAAATTTCTTTAACGTTTCAACATCAACATCATCATAAGTATATTCAGATAACATAGAATCCCAACTAACAGTCTTGTTGTACTCAAAAAATTGTCTTAATTCATGTGGTTCTAAAATTCTATCTTCATCTGCCATTCGGATATAATAGACACCTTTACAAGAATATGGTTTTTCACTCCCTTGAAACTTAACTTCAATGAGCGATTTCCCGTCAACTATTATCTTTTTAATTATCGGAATAATTTGGGGAACAATAGATTCATAAATTTTTCTTGAAACATCTCTTGTTGTAGATTCATTAACAATTTGGCCTTTGGCTTCACCATTAGGCCAAACCCCAAAATATAGGGTTCCATGCCCATGTTTATTTAGCATTGCACATATAGATTGCATTGCCTCGTTAATTTCACCAGTCGTTTTCTTAAATTCAAGTATTTCATCTTCTTGACCAAAATTCATAAAATTCATCTCCTCAATTTAAATTATAAGATAAATACCAACTTACGTCAATGACAATGGCATAAATGTTTTTGTCGTAAA
>CAVJZP010000048.1:0-13014 GCA_963654365.1 Oscillospiraceae bacterium | reverse complement strand
CTTCAACAATGCCATTCATATACGTAAAGAAAGCTTCATAGTCGGTTTCATTTTTCGTCGTCCCGCTCTTGATTTGAGTCTTCTCATACTCCGACTTCTCTATGCTCTCGCATACAGCATACTTAAAGCTAAGAGTCACGGTATCTCCATTATCGATGACATCATCACTGTCACTGACTTTATCCGATGTGTTGAGTTTATTGACAATGAATTTGGATGCACCTATTGATACAAAGACAACAAAGAGGACAGAGAAAATAGCAATCAGTCTGACAAATAAAGATTTCTCTTTCATTTCCTGTTGCTCCTTCTATGCTGCACTTTCGGATAATCCGAAAGTGATGTTGTATTTTGGATTGGAATCCAAAATTTCCGTATTCAAAGTGTCCTCATCAATCTCAAACGAAAAGACAACAGGAACCTTATAGACCGTCCCAGAATGCGTATCCGTTCTTGGATAAGTAGAATCTAATAATGCAACCGTGGATAAAGAGATATCATTCTTCGTCTTCATCGGAAAAGAGAAGAGTGTTGTTGTACCATTCTTCGTCTGGATTGTCTTCGATGACTTCTGTGCATAGAATGTATATCCCGTATAGTTTTCCGGATACAGAGTCAGAGAGTCGATGATATTATTCGTTATACTAGAATATCCGCGATAGGAAAAAGAGATGGTCAGATAAACACTATCATCATAAGCTACCGATGACATCACATTCGTATCTACTGTCGTTGTGATGGTCAGACGATTATCATCGATTACACTCTTTGTGACCGAATCGTCATCGACATCCAGTCTCTTGGATGAGGTGATTGCTGTCATGCTATCAGAGACAATAGCAAAGCCGAAATCCTTCAATCCATATTCGTTGACTGTAACATCAGCAACATCGACGATGACAACGTCATCTGTCGTTACTGACCCCCCCCCCGGTGTTATACCACGTGCAGAAACCGATTCCCATAAGGGAAGTGACTGACAGGTATAAGCAGATGACCGGGACCTGATAAGGAGGAATCAGAGGACGCTTTTTCATCGTGTCGCCTCCCTATCAAAGAACAGAAAATCAGATAATCTCTGATTATCATTTCTAACAACGGTGAGTTTCATGATTCTCTGTCTTTCATTCATAATAGAATTATCTTATCACAATGGACTTAGTTATTCGCCGTATATTTTGCATACAATGTCAAATCAGAAAAGACAGGAGTAAGATCTGTAAACTGTCCTGAATTGACATTCGTAAGGTCTGTATACCATCCTAAGAAGGTATGATCCTCATAAGTAGGAGTCGGAATCGAGGATAACGGCATCGTCTTTCCCTCTAAGACAGAGGACATCAGAATGCTAGAGGAACCATTGATTTTGCCTTCGCCAGGATTGAAGAAGACCGTATGATAGACCGTTGTCTCTGTCTCTGATTTCATGCCAAAGAGGAAGGACCATGTTCCATCGCTATTCATCTGATAGACGTATCCGTTGACACGGTTGAGATAGAAGTCTCCTTCCACTGCCTGAGAAGAGGCGGAAGAATCCTTTTCCGGTGCCGTCGTACCCGTAAACCAGCGATTGGAACGAGGGCGGTCCAATGTAACATCCTCGGTATATCCATCCGAATAGGTGATGGTAAGGACATAATGGGAAGCATCTGACTTCTCTTCGTTATAGGTGATGTTGAGTACCGAGATGCCATTGGTTCCGTTCTTGACCTCAAAGGACTGAGATGTGCCGTCCGTGAATCGGATGACGATAGTCATTCTTCCTGTGCTGTCGGGCTCCGAGACTTCAAAGCTTTCGATTCCGTTTCCGTCTTTTCCGCTCGGTATCGTAATGACAGGGCCTTGTGTCCCATCGTTATAGGTAAACTGAATCGTCGGATTTCCATTTTCATCCTTATCGACAATGACCTCTTTGATTCCTCTTCCTTCCAAGACTGGAACGGAGATAACCGTGTCTTCGACACTGCTATCCGTATAGGAGATGGTGAGTTCAACGCTCTTTCCGTCGCTTAAGATCTTCGATGTCACACTCTTGATGGAGACACCATCCTTTCCGGAGATGCCTCTCGGAACGATGAAGGTGACAGGATCTGTCTCATCATCCGTAAAGGTGATGGTGACAATCGTATTTCCGGTTGTCGCATCATAGGTGGAGACCACATCCTTGATCTGTGTTCCACTTCCCGTATCGAAGAAGGAGCAGGAAGACAAAGGATAAGATAACGTCAATGCGGATACGATCAGTAGCATCCTTTTGAATAATCTGTTTTTCATGAATTGTTACCCCCTAACATGTTGCTTCAGTCCTTCGATACTTGGGACCTGGTCGAATAAGATTGGATTTGTCTTCTCTTCAGTTCCGTTTGTGATGAAGCGGAAGGGATGTGTTCCAATGGTGACGATGACACAGTCGACAAAGAGAGAAGATAATCCGCCGCCTTTGTTGTTCTCAATCGTCTCATCCAATAAGGAGACTTCTGTTTCTGTGCTATAGCTGTTGTATGTCGTATCACTTTCGATATGGACAACGGAGTTGTTCTCTCCGCCACCATAGTATGCAATAGCGGTATTGACATAGCTTGTCTCATCCTTCTGATAGATGAGACCTTTCTTGTTTGCCTCTTTCTTCAGAGCCGATTTCATCGGGAAGATATCATCGATGGTGACATTCTTGTTTCCATATCCCATCTGGTTGAGCGTTCTTGAGATATTCTCTTCGATGAGGGAGGAGACATCGATGCTATCGATGTCCTTCCAGTCATAGAATCTCGTATCTCCTTTTAGGGTCAATTGAACAGGCTTGCTCGTTCCTCCGATTTTCTCTGGAAGCGGAGCGTTCAAATAACTGCCCAATAGTTTTGTCAGCATCGTCGGTATCCCTCCATAGAGAAGAGGACCGTTGAACATGGATTCCAATGCGATAGAGAAGACACCCGATCTTCCAAAGTAGGTATCCTTCACTGTGATATTCGAAGCATATTCTGTCTTATCTTTCTCATTGTCGAGATACTTCTGTATGAGCTCTAACTTTGTCTTATAGTCTCCCTCTTTTAAAGTGCCAGCCATGGTGGCATTGAGGAAGTCGTTCAGAACACCATTTGCTGTATCGTGCTTAGTCTCATCAAGATCATCGAAGAATTCGGTAAAGGATTTATCGACACCCATCTCCTGAACTCTTCTCGTTGTATCGTAGTTTGCCTTTGTGTCGCTTCCCAATAGGAGTGTGAATTCACCGGAATTCTTTAAGATGCAGTTATCGATGAGAAGGTTATCGCTGTCATAGGCTCTGACACAGACTTTCCCATTGGAGAGGATGGAGTTGCGGATCGTCACGTTCTTTCCTTTTACATCGACGATGCTTCCTGTATAGGATAAGTTATAGAGATTATCGACCTCATCGACATTGCTGAGCTTGACATCGTCGATGACGACGTTGTCATCATCGATGTAGATGCCGCAGTTGTCCTGACCTAAGGCAGTGACAAGCGGGAAGGAAACCATATCTCCCACTGAGACAAACGGAAGAGGGCCATAGAAGTAATCATATCCTTCTCCCTCTTTTGCTTCGCTCTTTTTCTTCGGAACTCTCTTTCCTGTATACTTATCGATCTCACCATGGTTGGGATAGCATAATCCATTCATGTTGATGGTGAAACCATTTCCGTACAGTCCCTTCTTCAGATGGATGCCGGCAATCACGTCCTTGGATACATCTGTATACTTTTCTCTGTTGTACTGATCGATATAGCTCGAATCATAGGTTGTCTCAAAGGTGTAGTATTCCTGATCAAAGGAGAAAGTCTGTGTGCTGAAATCGAAGTTTCCGAATAATTCCGTATTGTCCTTGCTAGAGGATAGTTTCTCCTGTACATACTTTCCAGATTCATCGACCGCATAGGTATTCTTCAGAGATTCCAGATTGACCTGAAGGACAATGTTCTCTCCTTTATCGGATTGATTTGTTCCTAATAGGAGATCAGAGTAAGAGTAAACATTGACGCCGTCGATGACCTTAAACGTATAAGTGGCACGGTAATGATAATCCGGTTCCTCTAAGGTGACATAGCTGTCACCACTGGATAATATCGATACCGTTCCGTTTTCGTAAGTGACATTGCTAGAGCAGTCGACAAGGGTATTCTTGACACTGGTTCCGTTTTCGTTAAAGTAGGCCGTCGTAACTAAATCAAACGTCGCTTTGGTCTTACTTCCATTCTGATAATCATAAAGTCCGTAATACTTTGTCGATGTGACAGAGCTTCCGCTTCCTTTTCTCTTCGAATTGATGACCATGGCACCATCCTCAAATATCGTAGCGATGAAGTGCTTGGATTTGCTTCCCCTTTCATTGGAGCAGATGACTTCCACTTCTCCTTCCTTTAAGGCATAGAGATAGTATTTCCCGTTCTCTTCTTCGACTTTGGCATATTCCTCATCGCTGTCATTGATTTTCTTCGTCGACCAGACAAGATTGTTTCCTTTGGCTAGGATAAGATTCGGATCGACAATGGCTGTGGCTTTTAACTCATAGCCTTTATCGTCGATCTGGAATCCTTCATTGTCCTGATAATCCCACTGAATACCTAGAATATCGACAGCAACCTGATTATCCAGTATTTTGATGGACACAAAAGTCAAAAGAGAGATGATAAACGGAATGATGAGAAGAAGGATCAAGGTACGCTTTTTCATACTAGTTATTCACCTCCATTTTCACAAATGCATTCTGATATCTCTTCTTCAGATGAATAAAAGAAGGAGATAAGACAAGAAGAGAAAACACACTGGCAATCAGATACAAGGACCAGGAAGGGACTCTCACATAGATAGAGAAGACAAAGAAAAGAGCAAAGAGAAGAAGAGGAAGGATAAGAGGAACAATCTCATTGACAACAGACAGTTTCACTTTTCTGTTCTCTCCTTCCTTGTCATGCATATCAGAATAGACTCCAAAGACATTGGAAAAGACAAGAAGAAGGACACCAATGAACAAAGAGGTGAAGAAGACAGGAAGCGTAATGATTCCCGTTGCAATCAAAACAATCTCCGTAATGAGAAGAGAGAAGAAAGAGAAGGTGATCGGAATGATAATCTTCGCTAAGATCTGCTTCAAAGGAGAGATGGGAAGGTATTTGACAATGACTAACGCTTTCCCCTCTCTTGTCATCGATAAGGAGGCCGAAGCATTGATGACACCCGAGAAAAGAAGAATCAGAGTCAGATTGATCCCAGATACTAACTCCGGGAAATACGAAGCATAGAAACGAAGATTATCATAGATGATGGAATTCAAAGAAGAGATGACAGCAAATGTGAGGAAAGGACAGAGAATCAATAAAGAAGTATAAGAGAAGAGGTTTGTCTCATCTTTGAAAAGGAGAGACATCTCCTTCTTGATCAGTGCCTGAAAAGGAGAGACTAGCTTTGCTTTCTTTCTCTTCCTGTTCTCTTTTGTCGTCGAATACGATCCTAATTTGATCTCACGGATATAGAAGAGACTCGTGATGCCAACACCGATGACTAAGGAAAGCAGAGAAGAGCCCAAATAGATCAGGATATCACTGGCAATCTGTCCCTTTTCAATGACAGAGTCCATCATATGATAGACAGGGAGGAAATAATATCTTGCCTTATGAAGGGTCTCAACAAAGCCGGAGGAGAAGACTCCACCGATAGAAGAGTCATTCAGCGCCGTAAGGAAAAGATTCAGTATAAACTGATATAAGTAACATAAAGAGATGACAAGAGCCGATGCCATGATAAACTGAGCGATATCACTCTTCTTGATCAGTCGATAAATCTGCTGATAAATCAGAGCAAACAATAAAGAGATTCCAACGGAGAAGAAGGAGATGAAAATCGGATAGAGAAGAGAAAAGATGTAATAATAAGGAATATAGTGTCGTAAGGCACCATAGCAGATAATCAATGGAGTGGATGTCATCCATCCAAAAAGGACGGATTCCACATAGAGATAGACAACCTTGCTGAATACCTGAGTAGAGGGAGGAATCGGAAGAGGCATCGTGACGGCACTATCTTTGTGATCGAATAAGGAGCGTCTTCCCTTGATCATCGTAAAGAAGACAGTCACCACCATCATAAGGAATAAGAAAAGAACCAGGAAATCAAAAGATCCATAACTGGAATATTTCACAATCTTCTTATCCAAGGCGATAGAAAGATAGCATTCCAGTGCGATGAATAATCCGATTAGAACAGCACGGAAAACATAGGAGAGAACATGCATCGCTTTGCTTTGCTTCTCTTCGTTTTTTCTTTCGATGAACTCTTTTCTTAAAAGTTCCAGAAACATCGATTGTCCTTTCTTTTATTGTTCCTTCTTTTCTACCGCATAAGTAGAGAAGAAGATATCGCTTAGATTTCTTCTCTTCAAGGGCTCCTTTGTAAAATCAAGGAGCTCAGCAACGACACCATTATTGATGATAGCAACACGGTTACAGACCCGGGAGACCAAATCGATATTATGGGAGGTGATAAAGACGGTCTTTCCGTTTCTTGCAAACTCTTTGAGCATATCCATCAAGGTCTGATAGACAATGATATCCAAACCGACAGTCGGCTCATCGAGAATCCAGATACACGGATTGTGGATCAAGGATGCCATCAAGCAGACTTTCTGCTTCATACCATGAGAGTATTCTCGGATCTTTCTGTTGAGGTCGCTATCCGAAATCATGAATTTCTTCTTCAGGAATTCGTAATTTTTTTCAAAGGCATCCTGGTACATATTGTAGCTGGATGCAACAAACTGCAGGTATTCCAATCCGGTCATCACCTCATAGGTGACCGGTTCACTGGGCACATATCCTAACGCCATCTTGGCATCGAGCGGATTCTCTTTGACATTGTGGCCCGCTAATACGATCTCACCGGAATTGAAGTCTTTCAGACCTACAACACAGTCGATCGTTGTCGACTTACCAGCACCATTTTTTCCGATGAAGCCGAAGACTTCCCCTTTATAGACTTCCAAGTCGATCCCTTTTAACACTTCTTTTTTTCCATAGGACTTATGAAGTCCTTTGACAGAAAGAACGACTTCCTTCTTCTCTTCTTCTTTTTTCTCCTTGTTCTTCATGAAAGGAGAAAATTTCATTGTATCGTTTTCCATATGCATCACTCCTTTCCGTAAGACTGAACCCATAGAAGAGTGTCTGAGTCTAATTCGTCCATCACATAGACACTATGACATTCCTGACAGTGGTATCTGTTTCCATCAAAATGGATATGTGTCTTTCCACAGACAGGACAAAGCCCCGTATATACTTCCTTATTTGCGCTGATCAGTATCGTAAGAGAAGAGAGAAGATCATCCAACAGTTCTTCATTCTTCTGTTTATGATAGGAGAAAGTAAGGACAGAATCATAATCTTTCACTAAGTTATTTCCCGTGACTAGGATGAATTTTCCAGATGTTTTATCCTGAATGGAATGAATAGCGCTTATATTCTTCTCCGTATATCTCTCTCTAGTGAGAAGATAGTAGGAAAAGGTAACATCCTTTTTCTCATAGTGAAGAGTCACATCGATAACGAGAGCAATATTCTCCTTGTCTTCCTGAAGAGTGATAGTGAAAGGATAATGTTCCATCGAGAAGGAAGAGAAAGAGATCATCCCTTCCTCATCCATAGAGAAAGGAGGAAGATTCTCCTCTTTCAATAGTTTTCTTCTCTTCAGTGTATAAAGGAAGGAAGTGAGGAAGTAATTGAAATATAGTACTTCTCTTTTTCTGTCTTCCTTTTCTGTCGTCTTATAGTGAGAGACATAGTACTTATAGCAATAGGAGTAGAGCTTATCGTGAATCAGAATGTTTGTAGGATGGACAGCATGGGAAATCTTATGTTTGGAAGTGAGAGCATAGAATTCGCTTCCCTTCATGTTCTTGATCCTTCTTTTCAGCTTCTTTGCCTGACTGTAGAGTTCCTCTTTGGAACCGTTGCCTTTTAAGATAAAGGAGGAATAGGGATAATACTTTCTTCTCATGTCGCGAAGCGAAGAATAGGCGCCAAAGGTCAAAAGATTGCTCTGATAGTGTTCCCCCAAGGATTCCACCATCGGAGTCATATCATCCATCGTAGAAGAGATATCCTCATCGAGTTCATCGATGAGCAAAGAGAGGAATCGATTCTCATAGATATCGAGATTATCGACAGTCTCTACCGTATGGACATATTCCGGAACCATCGCATTGTTCTTTTCTTTCCAAAGCCTTGGATCACGCATGGTATCGGAGAAGGACTCATGGGATAGTTTTCCGGAGAGCTCGCTTCTCTGTACAATCTCGCTCGTCGTTGCCTGAATGGCGGGATGATAGAGGATGGAGAGGATTTTATCCGTCACTCTCTTTAGTTCCTCTAATCGGTTTTTCTCCTCATCGAAGTGATAAGGTTTTACATAATTCAGTGTTTCAAAAGCATGGTAAAAACCGATAGGTCCTTTTCCTATCTCCTCTTTCACAGTCTCGGTGAAATCGATCAGGAAATCTTTGCTATCGGTCATATCCTTTACAGTTTGCGAATCAGCTTATCGATCAGATGATTGGTCTGAGCGAAGGCGTTCTCACCATATGTCTTGACAATCAAAGCCTTCAGTTCAATCAGGCCTTCTTTGACATAGTCTTCAAATCTTCCTTCGAGTTTGCTGATGACCTTTCTCGAGAACATGAAGTCAAGTGCCTCTTCCTTACTTCCGCCACAGGCGACAAAGACAGGAACAAAGAGCTGAATTTGTCTCATGATACGGTTACCAAAGGTGATATCGAACATCTCATAGGTATAGTCGGTCAATGTCTTGAACTTCTTGTACTCTTCCATGGAAAGCTGATTCTCTTCCTTTAAGAGGGCATCCTGGAAAAGTTCCTGCAAATGAGCGTAAGAGAGTGTAATCTTCTCACTGTTTCCTTCGACTTGGAATGGCTCATTTCTGTCATCAAAGTCGATGGTGATGGCACGGTCATAGACCTTGTCTGTAATGGTATAGGTAGATTCATCCTTATTGGCAGTACCGATGAAGTAGGTATTGTTCGGAATGGTCAGGACACCGTCAAAGAGATGCTCTGGAGCATCAAAATCATACGGGAACTGCATGATTTTGATCTTCCAGTCCTCTTCCGGATATTCCAAGACAGAGAGGAAGTCGGCAAAGTAATATTCCACACGGGAGATATTGAGTTCATCCAAAACCATGATATTGATATGATTCTTCTTATAGGAGGCATCATAGAGTCTCTTTAAGAATTCCGTCTCATTGTATGTCTTAGAGAAATCATTGTAATATCCTAAGATGGAAGTACGGTCTCTCCATGTTGCCTGAACCGCCTCAAAATAGGATTTCTCCGAGATGAATTCGGAGAAGTAACGGGCAAGAGAGGATTTACCTGTACCGGATAGACCTTCTAAGATGATGAAGCGGCTAGCAGCAAGACCGGCGATGAATTCCTCGATGAAGATCGGAGAGAAGTAAAGTCCTTCCTTTTCGGCTAAGTAATTGCGGAAACGGATACAGATATCATTCAAAGGAATGTCATCTTCAAAGCTATCGACAGGAAGAGCCATATTGGCATAGTCGATAGAGCAGAGTCCTGGGAAGACTCTCTCTTTCTCCTTTAATGGAGAAGAGTCATCCACACTGCTGATTCCGTTTGCGTTAGCGACAAGAGATCCCTTTCCCGTTGCACTGGATTCGCCGAAGGATTCCGCAAGCATGCCCTGATCTAAAGCTCTCTTCTCTTCTTCCTTCTTTTCCTCTTCCTCTTTCTCGACATCCCCTTCATTGTCGAAGAACTTGAAGGGCTTATTGATGTTCTTGAAGTTGACGACAAGAAGACAGAGGTTGAAGATGATGGAGCCTAATACGATAAAGACAAGAAGACCAAAGACGATTGACTCCAATAAGAAAAGATAGGAGTTAGCGATATAGTATCCATATGGTTTATCCGAAATCTGGGAGACCATGGAAATACCCGTCCATAGTCCGCCGGAGATAAGGAACGTGACGATATAGATCATCCACCATTTCAGTGAGGTCGGTTTCTCATCGTAGTACTTTGCTAATCTCACCTCATAGATGATGGCTGCTGTGCAAAGGACAACATACACTGCAAAGAGGATAAGAAGGATATAAGCAGGAACAGAACCCGCAGGGACTCCTTTGGATGTGATTCCATTGATATCCTTCACTGGGAACAGAGTCGCTGCCATATTCTGAATTGGATTGTTCTTTGCGAAGAACGGGTTATTGCCATCGATGGCAAGACCAGAGAACAAAACGCAGAGAGCATAGAAGAACGTCATTGCAATGGCGATGAGGTTCTTTCTTGTGAAATGAGTCTTCATCTTCCTACCTCCTTAGATTCTTCATCTTTTTCTTCTGTATCATCCTGAATGAATTTGCTTGGATCTAGTGCATCTTCCTCAGAAACATTCTCATATGTCACGGAAGTATTGTTACGGGTATCGGTCACAGTGAGCGTGATTTTATCACCCTCTCTTTTGATAAAGACCATATGGTCCTTCAATTTCTTGATCTCCGTATCGCTCTCTTCCTTTCCGATGTATTTTCCATCTTGGAAGGTATAGAGCTGATTCTTATATAAAAGAGTCTCATGATAATTGGATACCACATCATCCGCCTCTTCCTTGCTTAAGTCATAGTCGATCAGTTTGACTAGCATATTCGTCCTCTCCACAATGGCTTTCCGATACTTGTTGGAGAAGTAATCAAACATGAAGAGACAGTAGACTACCGATAATACGGTAACAATGCCAGCCGATGACTGAAGGAAGATGACAAAGATTCCAAGTCCTTTGATTCTCGTCTCATTATACTTGCCGATGATCTTATCATAGGTAAGATATCCGCTATACTGAGAATTGGCCGTGTTATCCGCATAGAGGTTGCTGTCTCCCTGTGTCAGATAACCGATCTCACCCGTATCCTTATCCGTAACGATCTCTACAATGCGGTGAACGATTGTGACATTCTTCTTATTCTTATAGGCGATGACATCGTATAAGGATACTTCGCTTTGATTCTGATACTTCGTGATACCGATGATATCATAGGTATCAAACTGATCAGTCAGTTCAGGATGTTTCTTGATGGTGTCATTGTTTCTCTCTGACATGGAGCCAGAAGCGATAACGACCATCGTCGAATTTCCAAACATCATCGTATTCCCCTGAATCTTAGAAACCAGAGAGAAAATAAAGAAAGAGAAGACAACGCCTAATACCACATACGAAAAAATCTTACCTGTCAGCTTCCACGCCTTTTTCGACTTGTTCTCTTTTTCCTTTTCTTCATCGATCGCATTATCGATCAGATCGATGTCTTCCTTTCCGGAAGACACCGATTCAATGTTCGATTTGTAGTAATGATGGAAAAGGATAGTGAAGACAGCACAGAAGCTGACCAGACATAAGATTGTGATGAATAGAGTGATAATTTCAACCGTTGTCATTCTCGATTCAATAATCAATTAGTAGAAACACTGCCGACAGAAAGAATGACTTTAAACGAAGATAATTCTAACTTTTTCATTGCCTTTGTGTTTGCAGAAAGAGTTTCTAGAGTTGCTTTTCCCGTAGTAGAACCAGTATAGATATCATCCGTAGCAGTTACAGCAACAGGATTCATCTTAGCAAAGGCTTCACCCCAAGCGAAAGTAAAGGTCTGAGTCACCGTATAAATCTTAGTAGTCGTTCCTCCTAAGGTACCATCAGTAGAACTAATGGTTAATCCATTTGTGCCAGTCGTACTAGACTGATTAAGGCAAACCTTAGAACTGTCGGTATCCGTTTTAATACCTAATGTATCAGGTAAAGTAAAATACTTTGCCGAGACTGCACTTGTGAACTTACCATTTCCAGCAGTGCTAGTATCATCAATGGCAGCTTTGATTTCCCATTTGGATGCATCCGTTCCGACAGTAACTGTATATTTCAAAGAAAAAGTAAGATCCTCTGTATCATTATCTCCACAGTTCAAGAGACTGTCACTTGTGTGCTTAGAATGATCAGCGTCAAATTTGACTATGCTATCAACAACACTTGCTTCACTGATAGTAACAGAAATATTCGTTGTGTCAGCAACTGTAACAGAGATATCTCCGACACTTGTAGGATCAGACTTAGTATTGATAATCCAAGTGGAGAAACCAATTCCCATCAAGGAAACAGCAGCTAATGAAGCGGCAACAATTCCAATCGTTTTGCCCTTATTGAACTTATTCATGAAAATGTCTCCCTTAAGCTAACTTAGCAAGCAATTTGATCTTTCCGCCATCAAGCTGCTTATACATAGCTGTCAATTCAGTCGTGATTTCATCAGCAGCCGTACCCAATGCAACCTGATCTGTTTCATCTGCATATAACTCGTTGTAGAAGTTTGCAGGAGATTTGGCATTGAAGAAAGTACCCCAGGTGAAATCAAGTTTTCCAGCAGGAATAGTGATAGTTGTGGAATTTCCACTAGAGCTCTTAACCTTTTCCAAACTAGAAATATCAATCTTAGCAGGTGCAGTCAAATAGGTGAAGTCTGTTCCAGTACGAGCATACTTGCCCGTTAATTTGTTAGCATCTGCGGCAGTTTTAACAGAAGCATAATCATCTGCTTCTTCAATTGTGAATTCGATAGAAGTGAATTTGAAGTCGTAACTGGAACCATAGGTAATAGTAGACTGAGAGTAGGAAATCTGTAACGGATTTTCAGAAGCATCCCCTGCAGCAACATTGACAATCTTTCCAGTGACAGCGGCAGATTCTTTCAAAGCAATGCTCGGTTTATCCTGAACATTCAATGTGAAGTTGATACTCGAGTTCTTTGCAGTATCGACAGTGACATTGACGTCCTTGTTGTCTTCCGTCTTGGAAGCTCCAACGACCCAGACAGCAAAACCTGTGGTGAGAAGTGCGACAGAAGCAAATGCTGCCAAGCCTCCCATGATCCACTTTCTTCTTGACTTCGAATTAATTTGTTTTTTCATGACAT
>CAVJZP010000047.1:0-13378 GCA_963654365.1 Oscillospiraceae bacterium | reverse complement strand
GAACAACACTGATCTTTAACACTTGAAAATTAGGGGTGAATCCCAAAGTCAGGTAAGATAAATACCAACTTACGTCAATGACAATGGCATAAATGTTTTTGTCGTAAATAGCATAAATCATGTCACATTAGCCGCAACTAATGCAACGATAGCACGAGCGCCGCAAGACATGCTGCGACGGAACTTGTAAAATCGTTCGTTGAATATCATGCTATCAATCTGAATTCGAACCATATCAAAACTCACCATCCCCGCAAACACATCGTTAACCTCTGCTTATATTCCTAGTTCCAGAAGTGCCAAATAGAAAATCGATTGCGAATAAGACTTTGAAGACACATTTAAAAACAAACAATAATGAATAGCAGTAACTAATGATAAAGCACACCTAATTTATAAAAAGCAACGTATCCATAAGAGAAGAAGTTTTCAATATCAGATATAAACCTTTTCGGATAAGAGCCTCTTCTTACACTCTTTGGCGAGATTCGGATTATAAAGCCAAGTGATGCATTCGGAGATGACCCGTTTTAGGATTCTGATAGAAGAGTTAATGCTATCGCTTGTGATCTTTTCTCTTTCTTTTTTTATCTCATCTCCGCAGGAAGGCAGATGAATATAGTTTCTTGTCTGACGGATAAAATGAATCTCATCCGCACTGAGGGAAGAGAAGATTCCGACCTCCTCCGCTTTTGCAATCAGCTCAAAGAAGGAAAGCTTCATGTTTTCCTTCTTCTCGCCTTCGCTCTCAAAGAAAAGAACGGGGCATTCAGACATATAAGGGCACTTGATATAGCTGCAGTATCTCGTGTATTTGTTATGGAAGGTTGAGCGGAGGATGGCCTCGATAATAGAGGCCAGTGATTCCATATACAGTTCACAATAGGAGGAAGACAATTCCTGATCCATCGAATAGACATTATAGTTGTATCCTAGATACTCCAAAAGACGGATTCTCGAAAAGACGAGATGAAGCCAATTGGAATGAGGATCGATTTTGGAAAGGTGAAGGGCATCATCCATCTGATAGTCATCCTTCAATAGTGTCTCTGGGATTGGTGATTTCATAACTGTGCTTTCAGTTCCAATATCTCATCGCGAAGTCTTGCCGCCTCTTCAAAGTCCAAAGCCTTGGCAGCGCGGTTCATCTCCGATGTAAGATTCTTTATCATCAATTCAAGTTGCTTTCTTGTCATCGTACTGGTATCTTCTACTGTTCTCTTCTTATCATCAATCATATGCATCGGTTCCTGTATCGGTTTGATGATCGTCTTAGGGACAATATTGTGCTTTTTGTTGTACTCTTCCTGCAGACTACGCCTTCTTTTTGTCTCCTTTATTGTCTCCTTCATGGCATCGGATATCCTATCCGCATACATGATGACTTTGCCGTTAGCATTTCTTGCCGCGCGTCCTGCAATCTGTGTCAGTGATCTCGCACTGCGCAAGAAGCCTTCTCTGTCTGCATCCAATATGGCAATCAAAGAGACTTCCGGAACATCCAAGCCTTCTCGTAAAAGATTGATGCCGACTAAGACATCATAGATTCCTTTGCGGAGTTTATAGATGATTTCGGTTCTCTGAAGGGTGAGAATTTCATGCTGCAGATAAGCGACTTTGAGATCGTGTGACTTGAAAAAGTCGGTCAGATTCTCAGCGTCCTTCACAGTCAGTGTGACAACCATGACACGCTCTTTCTTCTTGACTCTTTCATCGATTTCCTTCAAGAGGTCATAGACAGGATTGTTCTTGTTGTCCCTGACTTCAATGATTGGATCCAACAATCCAGTAGGACGGATGATCTGTTCTACCGTCATCTGCGAAGTCTGTTCTAACTCATAGTCTCCTGGTGTTGCGGAGGTACAGATAACATGGTTGATCTTCTTTTCAAATTCTTCAAACTTCAGAGGTCTATTATCCAATGCGGATGGAAGGCGGAATCCGTATTCGACCAGTGTCTTCTTTCTGGCTCTGTCTCCATTATACATGCCGCCGATCTGCGGAATCGTGACATGGCTCTCATCGATAAAGAGAAGAAAATCCTTCGGAAAGTAATCCAGCAAAGTATAAGGTGTCTCCCCTTCTTTTCTTCCATCAAAATGCCTGGCATAGTTTTCAATGCCAGAGCAGATTCCGAACTCGCGCAAGGCATCGATATCATGCTCTGTCCTTGTCTGAAGCCTTTCGTTTTCCAGGTATTTGCCCTCTTTGATGAAATAGGCAAGTCTCTCAGAGAGTTCTTCTTTGATGGTTTTGATGGCACGGTCGATTCTAGCCGTAGAGGAGGCGTGTTCATGAGCAGGAAAAAAGGGAAAATAGTCAAACGTATGGAGCAGTTCTCCTGTTGTCGGCTTGATCTGGTCAATCTCGGAGATCTCATCGAAATCAGAGAGGACGCGGATGAAGAAATCATCTCCGTTCGGAGGATAGATTTCCATGACATCACCACGGATCCGAAAGGTTCCAGGCTCTAAGGAGAGGTCGCTTCTTTTATACTGTGCGGTCACAAGCTTGCTTGCTATCTCTTTCGGTTGGAACGGTTCTCCGACATGAAGCGTAAAGGCTAAATCACGGTATTCGTCCGGGTCGCTCAAACCATAGATTGAAGCGACGGAGCAGACAACAATGGTATCTTTTCTCTCTAAAAGGGAATTGACTGCGCTTGCTCTCATCATTTCGATCTCATCGTTCATGACGACCTGTTTGTCGATATAGGTGTCAGTCTTTGGAATATAAGCCTCTGGCTGATAGAAGTCAAAGTTAGAGATGAAGTATTCAACTCTGTTTTTTGGAAACAGCTCTTTGAATTCTCCGTATAGCTGTGCCGCAAGAGTCTTGTTGTGGACTAAAACCATGGTCGTCCTTTGAGCCGCCTGGATGATATTGGCCATCGTAAAAGTCTTACCAGTGCCAGTAGCACCTTTTAAAACCTGCCATTTTTTATTCTCATTGAGCCCTTTGACCAACGCCTCAATCGCCTGTGGCTGGTCTCCTGTCGGAGAATAAGAGGATACCAGTTCAAAAGGGTGTTCTTTGTCTGTCATTTTTATTGTTTCTCCACAAAAGCAGTCAAAGAATCATATCCTTCCAGATAATAGTCAAAACATTCCTTTGTAAAGCGGTCATTCAGTTTCTTGCTCATCGTTCCAGAAGAAGAGAATGCTGTTTTGAAAGTATCGTCAGAATACTTTGTGGCTGTCGCTTCCGCATACTGCTTTACCGCATCGACAAAATGATAATCCGAGGAATAGGAGCTCGGATAAGAAGAAGGATATAAGGCATTCAAAGCGCTGAGGAAGAAATTCTGCCCCGTCGCTGAGATTCCAATAGAGGAGGTATAATCCGCAATCAGAGAAAAGGAAGTATAATCCGGAGTATAGGCGACATCCGGAACGATTCCTTTCTTATGGATGCAGAGAACGTTGTCATCATCCTTCCCTTCATCGTACATCGTCTCATTTTCTCGTTCCTGTCCATAGACATAGGCATAGGTATAGCGAATGACAGAATTGTCGGAGAAATACTTGAAACTCTGTGCGATTCCTTTTCCATAGGATTTGAATCCATAAACTTTGCAGTTGGTTCCGGCGCGCATCGCCAGAGTGAAACTTTCCGAGGCACTTGCCGAATTGGAATCGATGATGATTCCATAATCATCAAAGTAATATTCAGGCGCATTCTTCTGATAGCAGGAGGATATCTCATTCCCATTCTTATCGACCATCTTATCGATCAATGTACCCTTCTTGACGAACATCTTTGCCATCTCTTCAGCCTGAGAGACATAGCCTCCGCCATTTCCGCGAAGATCGAAGACAAGGCGGCTTGTCTTTTCCTTATACTGTTCTAAAGTTCCTCTTAAAGCAGAAACAGGTTCTCCTAAGAAGGTATTGATCTTGATGACTAAGGTGTTCCCATTATCGTTAGAGGGTGTAGAGATGACATCGACAAGCTTTTCACTGTAATCGCCTTTGGTCATTGTGACAGTAAATGCACTATCTCCTCTTTTTACAGTGAAAAGGTAGGAGTCTTCTTCGCTGACTTTTCCCTGAAGATATTCTCGTATTTCCGTAGAGCTGTGCTCAGAGAATTCATAAATTTCCTCTGAATTGCGTTTTACAGCAGTAAGGACATCTCCTTTTTTCAGCACTCTTGTCTTTTCCGCGGGGGAAGAAGGATGAATCTCCGTGATATATAATCCGCCATCATAGCTATGAGTAGAGAAGCCAAAGCCTTTGCTTTCCACAGAGAGACCTTGGTCCTCTTTGTTATCCGTATAAAAGGTATAAGGGTCCCCTTGATCATCAGAGACCGTAGAGATCA
This sequence comes from Oscillospiraceae bacterium, assembly GCA_963654365.1. Lineage (GTDB taxonomy): Bacteria > Bacillota_I > Bacilli_A > RFN20 > CAG-288 > Enterosoma. Next base: position 9,055 of record CAVJZP010000047.1, on the reverse strand, counting down.
AGCCTTTCATCGCAAGGCTAGAGAGTTCTTCCTCTTCATTTCCAAAGAGCCACTCCTCTTTCAAAAGGCGGTAACCTTCGATGAGTTTCTGTTCTTCCAAAGATAATCCTAACGTCTTCTTAAAGACGAGATATCCCGTTGCTGTGCCTACAGCAACACCAAAGAGAAGAGTCAAGAGAATCGGAAGGACAATCTTTCTTTTTTTCGTTTCTGCTTCCATATAGGCCCCCTTATTACATCGTCTGATATTGTAGCTTTTCTTCATCCGTAAGAGTAGTGTCACGCTTTTTCAGTCTGACATTAAGCATCTCATGCACCACCGTCATCAATAGTGCAAAGAAGAGGATAACATAGGGAAGAAGATAAAACTGATTTCCTAACATTCTGGCAGTAAGTCCAAAAAGAGGAGAGAGTGTGACATTTCCTAGATATGCAATAGCCATCTGCATGCCCATCGCCTTCAAAGAGACCGCTTTGGAGAAGCGATACGGAGTAAGACGGATGATGGCAGGATAGATTGGAGCACATCCGACACCGCACAAGACGATACCGACAATCGCACAGTACTTGCTGAAAGGCAATAACATCAGAACAAGTCCGGTGATCAAAACAGATTCTCCGATTCGGATCATCCACTTCTCCTTTATCTTCAAAGAGAGCGGCCCGCAGATAAAACGACCAGTTGTGATTCCGATGTAGAAAAGAGAAGTTAGACTAGCCGCCTCTTTAGAGTCGACATTCCAAGTGTAATAAAAATAATTTCCGCTCCATAGTCCCGTCGTCGTCTCTAAGCCACAGTAGCAGAAAAAGCCAATAATGGCCAAGTAAAAGACTGGATTACGATACAAAGGTCTCTTCTCCACCGAGATGATTTCCTTCTCTTCCTCTTTCTTCAGTTTCTCTTCTGAATGATTGGCTTTCTTCCATAACGGCAATGCAAGGAAGGAAATCAAAGCGATAGAGAGCTGAACGATAGCGACAACTCTGACTCCCTTCTCCCATCCAGAAGACTGATGGGAAGTATCGATGAAAGGAGAGATGATAAGAGGAGAGACAGAGGCTCCCACTCCCCAGGAGCAGTGAAGCCAGTTCATATGAATTGCCTTGTAATGCAAGGCAACATAGTTATTCAACGCAGAATCGATGGCACCCGCTCCGAGTCCTAACGGAATCGCGGCAAGATAGAACATCCACGTATATCCTTCCTTCACCATAGAAAATAGGAATAATCCAAAGGCCGTAAGAAGAATAGAAAGGGAGACGACCCACTTCGTTGTCAGCTTGCTGATCAGTTTCTCGGAGAAAAAGGAAGAGAGGATTGTACAGCCCGAGACCACAAGACCGATATATCCTGCCTGATCGGCAGCGATAGAAAGATTTTCCGCAATCGCCGGAAAAGAACTGCCCAACATAGAGTCAGGCAGTCCTAAGGAAATGAAAATCAGATAGATAAGGACAAGCAGGAGAATCGTCATAGAGGATTATTTTCCGGAGATGGAGAAATTCTTAACGAGCATAGAAGGAGTGAAAGCTCCAGAATGGTATTCCACATCATTAGCGATGTCGATAACATTTTCAAACAGATCCTTCAGATTTCCGGCGCAGACAATCATGGAGACCGCCTTGTCGACCTTGCCATCCTTGATCAGATATCCCTTGCAGGGAAGGGAATAATCCAAAGTCTGAGAATTGATGCCGGAGTTCAATCCAGAGACGGAAGTGATGTAGATTCCGTTCTTCACCTTTGTGAAAAGATCATTCAGGGACTTGCTTCCTGGTTTGACAGTCAATACGATTGGGCTTCCGTTTCCGATTCCGGATGCGCATCCATTGGATTCGATGTGATCCTCATTTGCCGTCTCAACAGAATAGAAGTAGGTCTTCAGAACTCCTCTTTGAATCACGGTGAAGTCCTGAGTCGGATAGCCATCCGAATCATAGCTGGTCGCTTCGGGGCACGTGACATGTGGAGTATGAGTGATTGTCAGTTTCTTGGATACGATTTCCTGTCCGAGTTTGTTTTCAAAGACGGAAAGATGCTTATGAACCGATTTGGCGTTGAGCTGAGACATGAAGAAGGACATCAGATCAGCAACAGTAGACTGGCTTAAGACAGCCTTATACTTCTTCGAAGCACAGGGACCCGTCTTAAAGAAGTCGACCGCCTCATGAATCGTGGCATCAAGCTTTTTGTCTGCCTCTGTCATCAAGTCATCCAAGGAAAGGAAGGAGAAGAAGACATTGCCGCCGGTACGAGGCTCTTTGTCCTCATCTTCAGCGACGATTTCATAATATCCGATATAGAATGCTTTTTTCTCTTTGCACTTCAGTCCAAGGGTATTCGTCTTGAATGTCTCGGCCTCTGTCATGGAAAGGGAGATGGTCACCTTTTTCAGGCGGCTATCCTTGTTTTGAATCTTCTTATAAAGCTGAAGTCCAGCGTCGCGGAGGTCCTTTAAGGATGCGGACTTGAAATCCGGACTGGAAACAGCGGCTTTACGGTATCTCTTTCCACCGCCATAATAGTTTTCTTTCTTTTCCTCTCTTCCGAACTTTCCGGATTCCACGATGGCATCCATCATCAGCTTCGGAGTGTTCTTATCGATGGCATCGGTACCATAGGAACCGATCTTTCCAGAGAGAAGTCCTGACCCAGAGACATCCTGAGAGGAACCAATCTGCTGAGACTCAACTTCTCCGTTGAAGATTTCAACCGAGGTCTCAGTAGAAACTCCGTAACTGAGAGAGAAAAGCTCTAATCCTCTCTTTTTCGCTTCTTCGAAATATTTCTTAGTATTGATGATCATTATTCGTTGCCTCCTGCGCCACCGACCAACATCTTGGAAATCAAGAGAGTCGGCTGACCGACTTCCACATAACAGCTTCCTGAGGAAGCGCCACAGACACCCGGTGCTCTCTCTAAGTCGTTTCCTACCATCGTGATGCGAGGAAGGATCTCATAGCCGTATCCAATCAAGGATACCGGCTTGATCATATGATCAATCTTGCCGTCCTTGATGACATAAGCGACATCGGAAGTGAAGATGAACTGATCGGTAGAAGGATCGACCTGTCCGCCCGTGAATCCTTTGCAGTAGATGCCGTTTTTGACCGAGGCGATGATCTCTTCCGGAGTGGATTCTCCCTTATCGATATAAGTATTCGTCATACGGGTCGTAGGAAGGAAGCGATAACTCTCCCTTCTGCAGGCGCCTGTCGCCTTCATGCCTTCCTGAATTCTTCTTCCGTTGTAACGGTCGAGCATATAGGAGACAAGGACACCATTTTTGATCAAGACATTCTTTGTCGGAGCGATACCCTCATCATCGACCGATTCGCTGCCCCATCCGTTTTCAATCGTGCCATCATCGATGGCAGTGACGACATCTGAAGCAACCTTTTGTCCGAGTTTATCAGCAAAAGGAGAAGTACCTCTGGCGATAGCGCATCCTTCTAACGGATGTCCGCATGCCTCGTGGAAGAGGACACCGCCAAAGTAATTTCCTAAGACGACCGGCATTTCACCGCTGGGGCCTTCCGGAGCAGAAAGAAGAGCAATGGCAGTCTCTGCCGTTTCCTTGCAGACCTTCTTGAAATCCGTCTCCTCCAAGAATTCCAATCCCTTGCTGACGCCAGGGCCAGAGAATCCTTGCTGGAACTGTGTTCCATCCGTAGCAAAGGAAGCACACATGATACGGGTACGGGTTCTCTCATCGTGTGTATAGATTCCCTCTGAATTATAGATTTCGACATGCTCATCCTCTTCTGCAAGACGGGTGAGGACATCCTGAATCTGATCCGAGACGGCATAAGCTTCCTTCTCGCCTTCCTCAAGGTAAGCAAGCTTCTTTTCGACATCCCAGGTAGAATGCGGAATTTGTATCGGATTCATCTGCTTGAACTTCTTCTCCTTTAAGGAGGAGACAGTCAGCACTCTTTCTCCTTCAAAGCCAAGAGCCAAGGAAGAGGCAAGATTCAGCAAAGACTGCTTGGAAAGATCAGAGGTATAACCATATACTACCTTGATTCCCTTCATCAGTCGGATGCCAATGCCACAGGTTCTTCCTCCTGTGACCGAATAGACCTTCTTATATCTTCTCGCATAGGAATGAGTCTGATTGTCCTGATAATAGATTTCAGCATAATCAGCGCCGGTGCTCAGTCCGGCATTGAGTATTTCAAGAGCAACATTACGGGATAGTTTCATGATGGATCTCCTTTCAATCAGAAATTTCAGTTTTTCTTTTTCTTCTTCAGCTTCAGCTTCTTAGAGAAGTTCATATAGTTCTTGGAAGCGAAGACACCGCATAAGACAGCAAAGACAACAATGAATCCGAATACGACAAGCAGCATGATGGATGGATTGACGTTATGTCCGAAGAAGTTCAGGTTCAATGAGAACTCATTCTTCAGATCCTCAACTAGCTTCTTCCCCTGCTCTGTGGATAACTCTGTCGACTGTTCCAGACAGACAAGCGGCGTCTTCATGAACCAGTTTCTCAGAAGCCCCGTGGAATAAGTTCCAGGGAAGAACATCGTGACATATTCAATATAGAGTGGTGTCATTCCGCTAGGAAGATAGGCACCGATCAGGAAGCCGATTGCAGCAGAAGCGATAGCGACAACAGAAGACATCAAGGATTCCGAAGAGATAAAGGAGCAGATAAAGAAGGTAAGCAAGGACGCAGAGACGGTGGAGAGAAGGATGATTCCGACGATAGCGAAGAAGTCCGCTACTGTAATCATATAGGCCCCATAGCATCCTAAATAAATCAAGCAGATGAAGAAGACAAGAAGATTCGTGACAAAGGTGACGATAAGGTTGAAGATCAGATAGGATAAAGAGATGACAGAAGGAAGGATCGGAGAAGAGATGAAATCCTTTGCAATTCCTCTTTCCTTGTCTCTGACTAGAATATAGTTCGTATTCAAGGCAACCGTGATGCAGCTGACAGAGAGGACACCGGATATCATCCAGCTATCTGCAATGCCGTATACCTTGTGAAGGAAGTCGCTGTTGGAATCCGAGATGATTCCGTTGTTGAGAAGCGTCTCCTTGATTCCGGATATCTCCATCGGTCGAAGGAAGACGATATAAACGGCAAAGACTGTCAACGGAACCATAAGCGTAAAGATGACTGTAGGTACATTCTTCAAAAAGACAAGAAGATGTCTTTTTGTCAATGACCAAAGAGCCTTTGGCTGATTCGGTACAAATTTTTTCTTTTCCATACTTATGCCTCCAGAATCTTTCTCACACCGGTGACATTCAGGAAAACATCATCCATGCTTCCTTTTTCGACTTCGAAGTCATCGATTCTGTCTTTATACGTGCTGACAAAGTCAATCGCATCATCTTTTCCGTCGACCGTGATTCGATAATAGTGCCCGTCGTGGTTATAGACATATTTCTTGCCTGTGGACTGAACAAAACTTTCATATTCTTCCGTATCCTTATGGTACAGGATGACATAATCGCCGGAATAGGCATTCTTCAGTTCCGTCGGAGTACCCTGAGCAATGATTTTTCCTTTGTCCATGATGACGACGAAGGTCGCCTTCTCCGCCTCTTCCATATAATGAGTGGTGAGGAAGACAGTCATTCCTGTCTTCTCTCTTAACGAGTTGACTAAGTCCCAGACCGATTGTCTTGTCTGCGGGTCAAGTCCTGTTGTCGGCTCATCGAGGATGAGAAGCTTCGGATTGTGGACCATCGCTCTTGCAATATCGACTCTTCTTCTTTGACCGCCGGAGAGTTTTCCGACTGGTCGGTTCATAAACGATTCCAGTCCGAGCATATCGACTAAGACCTTCTCTCTCGATGCCCATTCCTCCCCCCTCAATCCGTAGAATCCGGCTCGAAGAGAAAGATTCTCTTTCGGAGTGAGAACAGGATCCAAAACAGAGTTCTGGAATACGATTCCAATCTCATTCTTGATCAGATCTGGATGTTTATCCAAGTTATGACCATCGACATAGATATATCCAGAATCCTTTCCAAGGATGGAGGTGATGATATTGATGGTTGTGGATTTTCCGGCACCATTCAAGCCTAAGAAGGCAAATAGAGATCCTCTTCTCACTGTAAAGGAGATATCATCCACCGCTGTGAAATTATCGTATGTCTTCACAAGGTGGTCTACGACAAGGATGTCGTTAGGATCCACTTTCATCTCTTTCTTCGGCTGGAAGAATTCTAAGACCTTCTTCAGGTTCTTCGACACTTTATCAGACATTTGCTTTCACCTCAGATAGTGCTTGCTGTGCACCTTTCGTTTCTTCTTTCATCAATGCGGATATCTCATTCTTATCCTTTAGATAGGATGTATAGTTCTTTGCCATCTTCATGACAAGGGAGGTAAAGGCCTTTGTCAGAAGTTTTCTTTCTGTCTTATCGAGTTCCTTTGTCTTGCGGAGGAAATCCATGATGAACTTCTTCGGATTTGCCAGTATGACACCTGCTTCCTGGATTCCAGTCTTGCCTTCTGCCTCAAACATCGCTTCGACAAGGCGTTCCCGGATTTTGCTGTCCGGAATCGATTCATTCAGCCATTCGTTGACACAGTCGGTAAGGTATTTCGATTCTGGAGAGATGCGGCTCAGTTTGACAAAGTCATCTCCTTCAATATGCCAGTTGAAGAGGTCGTGCTGCATGACGAAGTCTTTCTCTGGCGAAGACTTGACAACATATTCCGCCTCTTCATGGCATAAAAGCCTTCCGACGATATCCTCACCTACGATGAGATGTGTGATTTTCTCTTTTATCGCATCATGTCCTTTGGAATGGAAGATATTCTCATTCATTCCCGGTCCGTCGTTGGAATAAATGCGGATTACGCGCTCCGCTTTGCTCTTCGATAAGAAACAGGCTGAATAGACAGCCAGGTTTCCGCCTTTGGAGTGACCCATGATGCGGAAGGGCTTATCCGGAAATTTCGACATCATATCCTTTGTGAACTTCTTGGCAGAGATCTGTCCTCTCACCGACTCGTAGCAGGCGAGGTTGAAATCCTCTCTCCATCCTAAGATGGAGTTATCCGTTCCGCGATAGACGATGGCAGAGCTTCCGTCTTCCAATAAGATGTTCAAAGCTCCGAACTGTGTGCTTTCCTTTTCCGAAAACTCATAACGGAAATCCGTAATCTTGCAGTTGGCGAATCTCTTTTTGCGGAAGAGAGCCATCGCCAAAAAGATAGAGCGTCTAAGCCAGTCCGGGAAATGTTCGATGAGATAGTTGATGTTGATCCAGGCAAAGAAGTCGAGACAGACATCAGAGAGTTTTTTCTCTTTGAAGTCTTCGTTCGGCTTTTCAAACAACTCAAAAGGAATATAGCTGAAAGCGGAAAAGACCGCATTGTCAAGCACGTTGAACGCTTTTTCTGTGAACTTGACATTTCCGTTCTCATAGACGTAATCGATGATATTCTTGAAGTCCTTCTCTTGGAAAAGTTCGCTTTCAGCCATATCCAGTTCTTTACTTTCTCTTCAAAGTCGGGAAGATAAGGACATCACGGATTGAATCTGTCTCGCAGAAGAACATGCAAAGACGGTCGATTCCATATCCGATGCCACCGGCTGGCGGCATACCATATTCCAAAGCCTCACAGAAATCATCATCGACCTCACAGGCTTCATCATTGCCTTTCTTTTTCTCTTCGACCTGCTCTTCAAAACGTGCTCTCTGATCGATAGGATCATTGAGTTCCGTAAAGGCGTTGCACATCTCATGGGTAGAGATATACATTTCAAATCTCTGTGTGAAGCGAGGATCGTTGGGATCCTTCTTTGCCAAAGGAGAGATATCGACTGGATGCTGGCAGACGAAAGTAGGCTGAACAAGATCCGCTTCACAGAACTTTTCAAAGAAAGCTTCAAGGACATGTCCCCAGAGGAAGTGAGGTTCTACTTCGACACCAAACTTGGCAGCGACTTCCTTGGCCTCTTCCAAGGTCGCAATCTGATAGAAGTCGACACCCGTCTTTTCCTTGACGGCATCTGCCATATTGATCTTCTTGAACGGTTTGGAAAGATCGATGTCGTATCCTAACCAATGGAACTGCTCTTTCCCGACAACTTCCTTGGCAAGATAATGGAAAAGATCTTCCGTCATCTTCATCATGTCATCGAGATTTCCGAAAGCCTGATAGGCTTCCATCGTGGTGAATTCCGGATTGTGAGTCGTATCGATGCCTTCATTTCTGAACTGTCTTCCGATCTCATAGACTCTTTCCATACCGCCGACAAGGAGTCTCTTCAAAGAAAGCTCTGTTGCAATACGGAGATAAAAATCAGAATCAAGAGCATTGAAATGCGTGACAAAAGGTCTGGCATTGGCTCCGCCTAAGATAGGGCTAAGAATTGGAGTCTCAACTTCAACATATCCTAAATCATCCATGAAGTTGCGGATGCCGCGGACGATCTTTGGTCTCATGAAGGCGATTCTCTTGGAATCCTCATTGACGATCAGATCGACATAACGATGTCTTCTTCTGTCTTCTGGATCGGTAAGGCCGTGGAATTTATCCGGCAAAGGACGTAAAGCCTTGACCAAATGCGTATAGGAGATAGCACGGATCGTGACTTCTCCTGTCTTCGTCTTCATCATGACGCCCTTGACACCACAGACATCACCTAAGTCAGCCAGTTTGAAAAGCTTGTAGTTCTCTTCGCCGACGACATCCTGGCGGATATAGACCTGAATCTTTCCTGTCTTGTCCTGCAGGGTGAAGAAGGAAGCCTTTCCCATCTTTCTAAGAAGGACGATTCTTCCCGCGATAGAGACTTTTTTGTCTTCCTCTACCTGCTCTGGCTCTAAGGAATCGTATTCTGCTTTCAATGCGGAAGCGGAAGAATCCACATCGAATTTCTGTCCGAAAGGATCGATACCCATCTCCTTGTACATTGCGAGCTTTTCACGTCTTCTTTGTTCCTGGTCGTTAAGATCATCGACAGCAGGATTCTTTTTCATGTTGTTTTCCATAATTTACCTCAATTAAAAGCTGTCCTGCAGGGTGAAGAAGGAAGCCTTTCCCATCTTTCTAAGAAGGACGATTCT
>CAVJZP010000046.1:0-13696 GCA_963654365.1 Oscillospiraceae bacterium | reverse complement strand
AAGATTTTAGGCTGGTTTTCACAAAAAATCACGTAGGGGAATCAAGCGACCTCACTGAATTGTGTTTCGATTCTCTGCCCAGAAAGAGGCAGCGTCGGAACTTCCAAGTTATAGACTTTCGAGATGATATGGGATTGTTTCAGATACTCAATGGCATCATTCTTATCATACTGACTTCCACTCGGTATTTTAGATACAATAAATCGTTTGTTCTCTTTTGCCAAAAAAGTCGGCATCAGATCAAATACACTCTGAATTCGAGAGACCTCAGCCGATTTGAATACTGGATTATCGTTCTTGTCTTTCCTTCTTCCGAAATCGCTCTTCATGTCAAATATCGTACTGCACAATACCTTATAGGCATCCACAATACGAAAAGTATTCAGATATTCTTTCACGACTTTCGGAAATCCACCGACGCAAGCATATTTCAGAAAGAGTTCCTTATAATTTTTGTCTACATTCTCTGGTTTTTTTCTTCTCAGTAAAATAGGAGACAAGAGAGTCTATCTGATCTTGTCTATATCCATATGCCAAAAGGAATTTCTCGAAATCCATCGTCTTCATATGATAGACGTCCTCATATCCAATCGGAGTCGGAGTTGTATCACCAATCACATACCCATTGACACCAAGATACGATCCGCTTCCTATAACAAGATATCTTCCATCATTCTTAAAGTTTTTGAAAGAGAGTCTAGCACGTGGGCAATCCTGAATCTCATCAAAAAACAAAAGAAGCTTTTCCGAGCCAAAATCAATATGAGGGAATCTCAATGATATATTGGAAACAATAGTGTCGACATCCAGCTCATTTTCAAAATCAGTGCAATAGTCTGGATTTGTCCAGAAGTTCATTTCTACCAACTGCAGATGGTTTCTTCTAGCAAATTCCCTGATTGTTTCTGTTTTTCCGCACTGACGGATCCCAACCACCAAGGCAGGTGATCTGTTTTCTTTATGAAGCCATGCGTCCAACTGACCATCAATTTTCCTTTTAAAATACATACAATTCACCTCTTATTATAAAATCAAAAGGACTTTATAACTAAACTATAAGAAATTTAAATGGACTTTTTGGTTAATTCATAAAAAATCAAGGGACTTTTCAAAAATCGGACTTAAAAGAAGAATGTAAAACAGAGCGCTTACTCGATTTAAATCACTCATTTTGACTTTGTCGGAATGTTATAACATGAATCATAACAGCAAAACTATTTTTGTCAGAACACGTTACTAGATTCAGCCTTGTTTTCGGCTACGAAAGAAGGAAGTCCTGCAGCTTAATGACTTGAATTGTGTTATGTTCCAAAGGGATTGTTTTCGATTCATTCATCGTAACGATGATTAGTTTGTATTTCCCAGGAGCAGTATCATCTAGTTTTTTCAATTGTCCGACCTCCCTATCGAATGTAGAAGGATTATCTATTGAATAGCAGGCTTGAATCGCAGCATTTTCCTCATCTATAAAGAAATCGATATCTATCTTAGTCTTGCTGCTCTTCAAATAATAAAGTTTTCCATGATATTTCTGATACAAAGTTAGTGCAACAAGATTCTCAAACAGAGATGTGTTATCCTTGGCTAAAAACAGGTTGAGGATTCCATTATCAGAAAAATAGAATTTAGAATTGCTCTCCTTATCCACAAATGATGCATAATAGTTTTTCAGAGCAAGCAACAGGAAACTCTGAGTAGAATAAAAACAGTAGTCTATGATCGTATCCTTTGAAAGTGAGAAGCCAATGGCTTTCAAAGCATGATAAAGGTTCGTATAGGAGACGTCCTGTGAAACAGTATCTGCTATTTTCTTCATCAAGATTCTCATACCATTTTCGCCACGGATTGCATTGCGAGTGATGATGTCGCCCAAAAGTATCTTATCGTAGATATTGGAAACATATTCTCGTTTATCAATAGAACCTAAAGATTCAGGGAATCCGCCGTAAACATAAAATTCCTGAAGTGCATTTGCAATAGCTGCACGCTCACTAACAGAATATGCTTTCCTTTCATCGATAGATTTTGCTCTTAGGAATTCCCTGAATGAATAGGGATAAATTATCTTTGCAAGATAACGTCCACCTAATTTTGCTGATACCTCTCTAGAAAGCATCTTTGCATTGCTTCCGGTTATATCCACCTTCTCTTTGGCATTCGCCATCCGGATAGCGAACTTCTCCCAGCCATCGACATTCTGAATTTCATCAAAATAGAAGTAGTGTTTTTCTTTCGTGATTTCCTCAGCAGTGAGAAGAATATCTTCAAAATCATCTACCTGAAAACCAAGTAGGCGCTCATCATCAAAATTAATATAGATGATCTGTTTCCAGTCTACGCCGTCCTGAATCAGATCTTGCACTCTTTTATATAAGAGTGTAGATTTTCCAGCACGTCTAAGACCAATGAGAACATAGTTCACATTCCGATCGAAAACATAATCACGACTAACGATTTGCGTTTTCTTGATGATCTCATGCTGTTCGAAAATAATCTGCTTAAGTATTTCATGATCCATAGCAATTCGCCCCCGTCGATTATATTCTACAAGAATTAAAGCAAATTGTCGACTATAATTGACAAGAATGCATATATTTCGTCGATTATGATCGACAAAATATGAACACACTCTTTCAAAGAAATGTGAAATCCTAACATTTCCTGACTATATCACGACGCTTGACATTGAGTACAAGCAAAAGCAAATTCATCGTCTTCCTAAAGACATAAAACACTTATGAAGTTTCATTGCTTCTATTATCGTTGACGTATCATGTATCTTCACCAATACACCAACTTTAGTTCAGTTATGAACATGTTTTCTTTATATAGCGCATCGTCTCGGTAAAAAACTAATCTTTTAACATATTGATAGGAACCACATATATTCCATCATCAGTTCTATAACAGGAGCCGTGGCTCGTCAATACCATCTTGAACGTTGGAGTTTTAAGACCACTTTTTATTATTTTCCTTTCAAACGCATTCAAAGAATCGATTCCTGCTTTGATATTGCTTTCACTTGCGAGTTTGATTTCAATTGCGCCATAATTACCATTTGGCATTCTCAGAATGGTATCAATTTCCTGACCAGAACTGTCTCTGTAATGTCTCAGTTCTGCACCGAATGTCTCTGCATATATCGATAAATCCCTGACCGCAAAGTCCTCAAAGAAAAATCCAAAGGATCTGAGATCATTCAATAAGTCATCCGGCTTGATTCCTAACGCAGCCGTAGCAATCGATGTATCCACAAAATGATGAGTAGGTGAAGTCCTTACTGCAACACTCGTCCTTAAGTTAAGATTCCAGGCTGGCATGTCATAAATTATGAAGAGGTTTTCTAGTGTCTTCTTATAAGCGAGAAATGTGTCTTCATCCAATGAACTTCTTTCTCCAGAGGAGATGATATCCGATATCATTGTCGTGTTTTTCGCCTGTGTCGAAACATTTCTTGCATAAGTTCTTAAAATAAGTTTGAGAAGATCAATATTCTTGTTTTTCAAAAATTCAGAGAATTCATCACTTTCATTTTCAGCCGTAAATAATCCGTTGTAGTAATTTTCTGTAACATGGATGGCGTATTCTCTTTTCGCTTTGACAGCAACCGGCCATCCACCACGGCAGATATAAAACGCAATGTCAGAAATAGATACCGGATTTTCCGATTCATAGATAGGAGAGAAATTGACATTTTCATCAAATAAGGAACGCAAAGAAACAAGGCCTAGAGACTCCTTGGATTCCAAAAGAGAAAAAGGCTTCAATGTCATAGAAGTGATTCGACCAGCTGCCGAATTCTGAATCTTGGTAGGATCAACCGGTGTTGTACTGCCTGTCAGAATATATTTCCCAAACTGATAATCCTTATCCAAATCATCTTTGATGATATTCCATATTTCCGGTGCCTTCTGCCATTCATCAATAAGATGTGGTGTTTCACCTCTCAATGCAGATAAAGGATCCATTCTTGCCAATTCGATGGCATTGGATGTCTTCAAAGCCGTAGTTGATTTGGCAATCATCTCACACATTGTAGATTTTCCACAGAACTTCGGCCCACTCACCATTACGCATCCGGAAGAATTCAGTTTAATGTTCAGTGTCTTCTCTGCAAGGCGGGGAATATAATTTTTCATCTATTAAAACCTCTCATCTAAATAATAGACTATCTTAAATAAGATTACAATCATTTTCGGTGTTTTGAAAGAAAATAAATCGGTGTTTCGAAAGTTTTTAATTCGGTGTTTCGAAAATCTTGAATGTTGCTCTAATCCTTTCAGAACCAAACACTTTCTCAATTGAAAATCAATTCTATCAATGGTATCTTGCTTCAAAGAAATCAATTATGATTTACAGCATCACAAGAAAGAAAGAGACAATCGAAGATGACTTCATTTCTTCTTTTCTTTATTCTTCTGACCGCAATGACAAAAGTGAGATATTAAATACTTACATAAGATAACTTATCTGTTTCCTTATTGATTAGATATAACACCCTCAAAATATATAGAAGAGTTGTCTAAAAAACAGACTAACAAAAAAGTCCTATGGACAAGCGTATCAGCCTATCCACAGGACTTATATCCTACTTTTTAATCAGCAAATCTTCCTAAGAAATCGTATTCGTCACCCAATTCGAAGATAGCAACATCATACTGATAAATCAATTTTTCAAGAGCTGTTCCGTCTTCTTTGCCCTCAGTTGCTTTGACGATTGCTTTTGTCATATCATCCAATTCATCATAACGATATCTGAAGTTCTCAAAGCCAGCAAAATTCACTTTATCATCACGATAGATAGAAAGTCCGTCAATCTTAGAAGTAAAGGCGCTCAATGCCTTCTGCAACGAATAACTATAGAGAGTGAAATTATCGATCTTACCGACGAAGGCACCATCGTCCCAAACATCCTGATCACCAAAGAAGAAACAGGTTGTAGTATCGTAGAAAACAGAATCATAATAGACAAAGCTTGTGCTCCTGACGATGCTTCCATCCACCATAACGATGACTGACTTAGAATCCAAAGAGATTGTGATGTGATGCCATACACCGAATGTGCAAGGGAAATCCATATAAGAAGCATCAATGTCGAAATTCTGAGACCACTTCAGGCATAATTTTCCAGACGGATCAGTCCATAAGGCAAGAACGCAGCCACCATAAGTCGAATTGATCTGTCCCTGGAAGATACGTCCGTAAGAAGGAGAAGAAGGATCAACATAGACATCTGTATCGATCGTCAACTGGTGGGATCCAGCAAGGATCTGTTTTCCATAATACTTGATACCCTGAGTATCTTTTGTACCACCGACAAAGTTAGCAACCTTGGAGTCATTCTCTTCCACGATGGAAGTATCTCCTCTCTTTGTGCCTGTGAATCCACGGACAGAGGAATCGATACCATTTTCAAAATCGACATCAAACGTCTTCGTGCTTTCAAAGTCAACATCAGCGACATCAAGGATTTCGCCTTCGGTCAGTTCCTTATTGTAGACTCTGACATCCGCAACAGATCCGCTGAAGTCATCGGAGTTATCTCTGAACGTCGCAAAGAGTGTAATGCCTGCGTTATCACCAGCATAATGCTTCGGTGAAAGATTCTTCGTGCTATCTTCAAAGATGCAAAGGCCGTTCGCATAAAACTTAAATCCCTGATCCTTCAACACCCAAGAATAATGAACCCAAACATCCGTCGACTGAACAGCGCCACGGGCAGCAGGAGTATTTGGATCTCCTTCATATGCACGTCCCTGGTTAAGCCATCCATCATTCCAGGAATTATCAACTGCATCTAAAAGATCCCATTTGACACCATAATAATTTCCCTGGAACGGCATCATCTCAAGGCGAGGAACATCCACTACATTTTCCACATCCGATGCCATATAGAACAGTCTTGCCCAACTCACCTTCTGTGTGCTAGAGAGATTGAACCATCCTGTCACGGTGATTTCATCATTGTTCATGATTTCCTTCGGAAGTCGGATATAGTTCTGATGTACACCGGAAGAAGTGAACTTCGCTGCCGTCTTTCCGTTAAAGCCGTTTGTCTCATAGGTCAAGCCACCGTTATTGACAATCGTCGCCTTGGAACAGGTCGTATCGACTGCACTCGCTGCGCGGTCATCTGCGTTTTCAAAATCTAATGAGTAAATAAGGTTAGCATCTACCTTCTTATCTGTCTCGACTGTCTTTACATATCCGCAGTCAAGGCAAGTGTATTTGCTCTGTCCTTTACTCGTGATTGTAGATGGCTCAATGACAACTTCCTCACTCCATTCATGATCCGCTGTCTCTTTTTCACCACACGCGCACTCTCTTTGATGTGTCTTGTCATCAACAGAGATCCAGTCTCCAAAGGAGTGCGTGTGCTGCTCAGAATCAGAAGAGGTATCTTCTGTCGATGCGGAAGACTCTTCCGTTGACTCCGTATCGGAAGAAACCGGCGTAGAATCCGTTGTGGTCGGCAAAGAATCCTTTGACGATTCACTAACGTTAGATGGCTTCGTTGATGTACCTTCACTTGTGCTAGGATTGACACCACAGCCAACAAGCAAAGCCAATGCGGTAAGAACAAAAACTCTCTTTTTCATGGTCCATTTACCTCCTTTTTAGTTCTAACCTTCACTGCTTGTAATACAGATTCGAATATGTCGCTGTAGATGATCCTTGATTTCGAATGCCGATATGACCATTCGTCCAAGAGGAAGAAATAGCGATGTTGATTCTTGGAGCGGTGTCATCATTGGCAAAGACATAGAGATGCCCGTCTTTTACAACGGCACGGATAGAAAGAGTGTCGCCAGACACCACTGTTGCTGAGCCAACACAACCTAAGTAGGATTGATTGAATTGGTAAATCATGATTCTCCAGGATGTACTGCCCGGATCTCTTTCTACATTGACATTCAACGCTTTGATTCCATCCAATTCGTTATGAGGATTGGATGCACCTAAATATAGTCCGCCATACACAGAGCCTGTTCCGCTGACTGTGAATCCAGCTTCATAATTCCCGCTCAGTTCAACGTTGTTATTGATGATCTTCTGCTCGCCGCCTTTTAAGGAAAGACCAGCAGTGTGGAAGGCGCAAATATTAGAAGACCGCTCTTTATAGGTGGACCATCCAGAACTAGAGGATGTAGCGATATCATGCTTTTCCCCTTCGAAACTGAAAGTATCCAATGCATCCTGATCAAAGTAATACATATACATGGAGAAACGATTATAGATACAGTCGATGTAAGGGATAAAGGTAACAGTCTGATTATCCGCAGTCAAAGTGAATTTCAGTTTGCCATCCTCTACTGTCTTCACAATTCTCGTAGAGATATCCTTCAGGTTGAAGTTCTCCATGACATTAATCTGCGATATGCTTCCGGAATATCCGCCATCATAGCTGAGGAAGGTACCATTGGACTGATAGGTTCCTGTCTGATTTGTAGAGGAATAGGTGTCTCCTTCCTGAATGCCCAAGTCAGCGACTAACATCATAGGTCCATAGAAGAGAGCGTAACTATTGCTGACACCTTTCTGCTCTTTCATATAGATCTGCATCGGAAGAGAAATGATGATGTTATCTGTCGGCTTCAGTGTCTCATCCAAGACCATGTATCCATCATCACTTCGATATGCGTATTCTTTTCCGTTGATTGTGATTGTCGGAGTTGTCCAAGATGGCTTTCTCAAGCGAAGCTGATAAGCGTCTTCTTTGGAAACGGTCAAATGGACTTTTTCATCGGTCAACAGATCTCCGGAAATAGAGATGGATTTATCCTCCAAAGACAAGGTTGTCGGGTTATACATCTGAACATAGACTTTCTCATCGGAAAGATGATAATTGCCATAGACAAGTTTTGAGAAAGTCTCCTGACCAGTACAGCAGCAGCACCAGAAGGCATCGATATCCGCACTGTAGATCTTATGATAGCCGAAGGCTGTAGAAGTCGGATAAGTCTTTCCGCCAGTAGCAGGATCGATAGAGGACATGATGTGATTATAGAAGAGGTTTTCAAAATAATCGAAGTACATTGCCTTGCCTGTCCAGCGATAGAGATAATCTGTCAGCATCATGAAGTTGTAAGAGCAGCACGTCTCCTCACCATAGCATCCCTGAGAAGTGACACCCGGTGTCTCGAAGTGCTCATCGATAGAGAATCCACCGTTCGCATAGGACATATCAGAACTTACCATTCTCCAGAAGTTCTCACAGATTACCTTATAATACTCGTTGCCGGTGACCTCGTAGGCAGCGGCAGCGCCAAGGATCTTAGGAACAGTCGTGTTGGAATGGATTCCCTTGAGGCAATTCACATTGTTGTAAAGGTTATCCAGCAAAGATTCCTGTTCAAAGAATTTTGCAACTTTCAGATAATTCGCATTTTTTGTGATCTTGTAGGTGAGATACATGACTTCTGTCATGCCACCATATTCAAAGCCTAAGACATTCGATCTCTCTGTATCGGTCAGATCAATGACTGCGTTATAAGCCCAATCCGAAGCATCCGTCAGCATCTGCAAGGCAAGCGCTTTGCAATCGGAATCATCGACATACTGATATACGTCATAGCACATCATCAGATTCTTATGATACATATAGAACGGAACCCAAGCGTTTACGCCACCGACCGGAACCGTTCCATGGATGCCATCTCCTTGATCAACGCTGGAGGTTCCCTTCTTGATGGCTTCCATACAAAGATGAGTGAAGGCGCTGAGATATCCTTTCTGTTCTGGATACTTATTTCCATAGGCGACCTGACACTTGCGGATCTCAGTAAGCATATAGTAGAGCCTCTTGAACGGAGTGTTCACATACTCAGGAGAACTAGAAGAGACATAGTCTGGCTTTGTCAGTGTATATCGTGCCAAAGCACCGATATACTGGGTTTCAAACTGACCGGCACCTCCACAGGACGTACTGATCCATCCGCCATATCCTTCATATCCTTTCGTATCGAGTCCGGCATTGAGTCGATAATTGTATAAGAGTCTTTCCACGTCGAGCGTAAAGAGATAATCCAGGTTCGACATCATTGTCTTGTCATAATAGCTTTCACTATCATATGTGACACTGTTCAAATCTGTATCTTCTAACCTACGGGAAACTTCAGTGAATGCTTTCACATGTACGGTATAGTCTTTTTTCACGCTGTATTCTCCTCTTGTAAAAGTCACCTCAACAACGACATCATGATCGATCGTGTCCTGATAGATTTTTCCGTTAGAATCGATGATATCAGGATTTCCAGAAACATAAGATAGTTTCACGCCCTCTGCTGCATAATCGTCAAACTGAAGCAAGGCATCATGTTTCTGGACAATCTTATATTCCGATGCGACTTTATCGACAGCTGCCTTATCATCTTCAATCGTAATAACATTGTTCATCTGCATAATCTCTTTTTCATCCAAAGCGATGGAATACATCTTGAAGTTGTCGATATAGGCAGAAAGCGGATTGTCGTTATAGAACTGCGTTCTTCCAATGGTTGAGACGACATCTGGGAAATAATAATTGATGACTGGATCATATTCATAGTCCTCTGTAGTAGCGACGGGAACGCCATCTACATAGATGACTCCCTTCTCTTTGTTCGCTGTTACCGTGATATTGATCCATTTTTCAGTAGGAACCGTATATCCTGTCTTTATGACAACATGACGGTTGCTTTCTGCGCTGGGAGTGAATTCCAGCTTTAGATCATTCGTATCAGAAAAGCCGACAAACAAGGCAAAATATCTTCCTCCACCCGTAGAGAACTCAAAGATTCTCTGATAGCGGTCCATGGAGTTGATCAGATAAATGTCCGTAGATATCGTTATCTCATTATGACCAGAGAATATCTGTTTGGGAAGAGTAAGGGAAGAGCGCTCAGAAGCAACGCCAGGATTGTTTCCGTCGAGATAAACAACACCTCTTCCATCCTTTGTCGTATAGGAAGCAGTTCCTGCCAAGGTGGCATCAAAGCTTCTGACGGATTCTTTTCCGTTTCCATTGAACTCATAATCCGCAGTAAGGAAATCAGAAGAGATTAGCCCGAATTCAGAAACATATTCTCCTTTGTCTAGAACCTTATCATAAACACGAAAATCAGAGATAAACGCGTTGTAATCTTTAGCAGTGGAGACAGAAGAGGAACCGATCAGGAATTCTGTTATATTCTTTCCTTTCAATGAATAGTCTCCATCAAAGGAAAGCATCTCTCTTCCGTTCTGATAAACATATAAGGCATCTTTTGTAAAACTGAAACCGACTAATTGCCAAGCACCAGCCGGAGACTGAAGAGTACCACTGAGAGGAGTATTCTGCCATGCGCATTGATCACTCGGTTCAGCAAGTGTCAGATTCTTCGCCTCTTCTCCAGGAAGTTTCGAATTCATCGAATAAGAGAACCATGTCCCTGTATCATAAGGAGACGGAGCAAAATAGCCATCCTCATAGACAATAGAGAAAAGAGGTGCATTGTTATTGAATGTTGCTAAATCTTCTGGGAGCTTAACCCAGAGAGCAATCGTAAGTTCATCCTTGTCGAGCACTTCACCTGGTAAGGATAGATAAGAACTCATATGCGAAGTGTTCTTGAATTCAATGACATTCTTCTCTTTATGCTTCTTCTCGGATCGGACGATGTTGTCTCCGACTTTAGTTGCATCCGCAAATTTAGACTCTGAAACAGCATTCTTACCGAAATCAGACCCGCTGAAATCCAGATTATAGATAGACGTGTTGGTGATGACTGGCGCTGGTTTGATATCCGTGGTCTCCGAAGAAGAGGAGGAAGAATCCGTATTTACTGTTGAATCAGTAGATGATGAAGAGGAATCGGAATTTTCCTTATTTCCACACGAAACGCTCGTAAAAAGGAAAAGAAGGATAATGAACAAAGATGTTTTTCTCATTGTGTTCCTCATATGTGTAAGCCCTTTCTCACAATTTCATTTTAATTTTCACGAACGAAAATAACAATTGTCTTTTTTTGTATATTGAAATGTGATTATAATACTTTTATGAAGAAATATTTTTTGCTCGATTTAGAGAATATCGGACCTGTTTCCGAGGCTGGATTCATCGCTGTTTTCAACAGAAAACACATCCGAAGAACGATGACAGAAGTCGAGCTGTTTCTAGTGACCGATGGCACTTTGGAGCTTGAACAAGGAAATCAGGTGTTCCATCTGAAGAAAGGCAGTGTATTCATCAGCGAGAATTCCATCCCATTCGGAGGGAAAAGGAAATCCAAATGCTCGTTCTTTTTCCTTCATATCGATCCGCCGAACATAAAGGTGATAGAGGAAGAACAAATAAAAGAATACCAGAACAAAGATAGATACGTCCTTCTTCCACAGTCTTTCAAAGTAGAAGAATACCTATCCTTAGTGACCTTATTCAATGAAATCGCAAGTGCTAAGAAGTCTAACTTAGATCCCATAATCATATCTTATCTATTAAAGGCATTATTAAAGTCGATTGAATACTTTTACAACAAAAGCAATTCACAGAAAACAACAAAAAACACACTCATATCAGAAATCATTGCATACTATTATTTCTCACCGGACACTGCGGAATTGAATAGCATTGAAAAAGTCGCAAAGTATTTCCATTATGATAAACAATACCTCGCTCGTCTATTCAAAAGGGAAACTGGAATCAAGATGAATGAGTTTCTCATCGAAGTGAAAATCAGAAAAGCGAAAGAAGCATTGATCAGTAATGACAAAAATATATCTGAAATCGCTAAAATGTTCGGATACCGACCAGACTACTTTCAGAAATTATTCAAGAACAAAACTGGTCTGACTCCATTAGAGTATAGAAAGGCGTATTCCATCGGAGAGAATTCTCAGTTGAATAACGCGCATAAACTCATCGATACCATCGTTTCAGGAAACAATAAATAGTCGGAATCTACCCAATAATTTTCTTCGAAATCTTCACTGCCTTCTTTGAAAAGGCAATTCCATAGAGGATTATCTTTTTTGTCCCTCTGTTTTTCAGTTCTTCATCATACTTCTTATCCACTATCTGTTTTAAAGCTTTCTGGCTGTAATCTTCCAATCGAGCCATTGAGACATTACCCTGATACGCTTTGACTTCAAGCACGAAACCGAACTCGTTGTTTTTTGACAATATCTGGATATCACTTCTACCATTTCCTGGAATTGTTTCACTTTTTACAATAGCATCCTCAAACAATAGGCTGGATAACGTAAGCAGTAGGATCTGATAATTCTTTTCGCTAGAGAATTCATAATAGGAAAAAGCAGATAGAAGAAGTTTCTCAATGATGTCCTGTATGGCATCGAGGTTTCCTTCAGAAAATGCTTTCTTCAGCAATATTGCATTCATCATCGTTGATTGACTTGGAAGCATATCGAGGACCTCATTGACAAACAAGGACTGAATCTCCTTGTTCGGAATCTTCAAGGAATACAATCCCATTCCCAGGCTCTCGTCTGCAGTAAGATATCCGCTAGCCACCAAAGTAGATAACAATGTCTTTTTATCGAGTGTTTGGTCTGCATAGTTCATTGAAAAATCGATAAAAGAGATAACTCTTTCATGATTGATGAAGGAATTGAGGACAGATTCCATTTCGGCATCCCCATTCTGTAGAATCCGTTTCAAGAGAGAATTCTCACCCGTCATCTTCCAGTATTCCTTCATCTCACCTTGATTAGCGATGAAGCATAGCAGAGACCAAGGATTATAGATTTTCTCTTTTCCAAAGTGATAACCGTCATACCAGTCTTTCACCGTGGGCATATAATCACCTAAATCATAGGTTTCCAGCAATTGTCTGACTTCGTTTTCACTGAAACCAAAATATTCATCAAAAGAGGAGTCCAAAACAGAATTGACAATTATGTTATTCAATCCAGAGAACATCGATTCTTTTGCAACTTGCATCACTCCAGTCAAAAGAGCAAACTGAAGATATCCGTTCCCTTTCATTGCTGAACTATAGAATGGTTTAAAGAAATCAGCAGCATCCTTATAGAAATCATGATCGAACGCATTCTGCAATGGGCAATCATATTCATCAATCAAAATGATAGAACAAAGAGAATAGTGCAGATAAACAAGTCTGGTCAAAGTGTTTAACGATAAGATCAAACCTGTCTTACTAAGTTTTTTATCCATTGCATTCTGAACAAATAGTTTGTCACTATCAGAAAGCTTTTCACTCGTTCTCAATTCCGGAAAAGAGTGAAAACTTTTCGCAATCTGATCAGATAACAATGCCATCATTTCATTTACATCATTTCCGACAACCTCTTTCATATCAAGATGAATAACAGGATAGGATGAGATGTACTTCATAATATCCGCATCATGATAAATCCTAGTCTTTTCAAAATAACGAGAAGCGTCTCTTATCTTCATATTGAAGAAAGTATCAATCATAGAAAGAGTCAATGACTTTCCAAATCTTCTTGGGCGTGTAAAAAGCAGAACAGATTCCTTTGGATAATCTGATATTTTCCTAATCATGTCAGTCTTATCAACATAATAGCAATTGGTAGCAACATCTTCAAAGGATTCAATTCCAATCGGCAATTTCAATTTCGTCATATGATATCTCCTACACAATTTATATATATTCCATTACACGGAGTTAATAAAAGTTAACCGACTAATGGTGCACTTGGTGGATGGTTTAGCAGGTTTTTGACCGGTTTTTCA
>CAVJZP010000045.1:0-13752 GCA_963654365.1 Oscillospiraceae bacterium | reverse complement strand
ATCCGTATCGGACGCTGAAAAAAGAGAGGCGTCACTTTCTCCATCTACATAATAGGATTGATTTGTTCTCTTTGAAACATTGCCCTTGCTCTCTTGTATTGTTTTAGTGGAGCCGCTTATGTTTAATGTTGTCAAAAACAAAACGAAGACGCTTGCTAGGAATGGCTTAAGTGTCATTTTCTAGATATCCTTTCTCTACATAGAACTGATTGAAATTATCATCAAAGCGAACCACAAACATTTCATGGATTGCTTTTTCTTTTATTGAATACATAGGAATAATTGATTCACCCGTATATGTTTTGAAACTAGTATGGATATAGACTAAATCATCTGTTATCTCATCGTCGAAATTGTCATTGACAAAATAACCGATGATTGTATCGAAAACTAGATAAAAATTATTTATGGAATTGTGAGCAATGTATGTTTTCCCGTTAAGGACAACATCGCTTTGAAGAACAGCGTAAAGAAAAGGCCCATCATTATTTGTGTCAGCAGACGATTCAGATTCTGAGATGGCGGATGACTCCTCATCGATTGAGAATTCAAATTCCGTATTTGATTCGTCACTATCAAAAGCATAGGCAGATGATTGTAAAACATCACTGCTTTTCCAAGACAAGGAGCTAAGTGCAGAGAGGACGATACATAATAAACAAGTTGTACTGTTCTTTTTTTTCATTTCCCTGTGCCTTACATTCATATTTTATGCTATAAAACATGTTTCTGCAAGTTGCAATTTCAGCATCATCCCAGTTTAATTTCATTGTGATTCCGGACATCAAAAAATGAATGAGACTTTTCAGTCTCATTCATTCCGTGATCTGTATCAATATCCTTTTGTGAGGTCTACGATATTCTCTAGTTCACTTCCAGAAAGATATCTCTTTACATTCTCTAGGACATCCATGACATAGCGGTGATGGCCGTCTATGACCTTCATCGCCTGATGAGGAGAGACAAGGATATTCTCTAAGGTGTGGAGAGGATAGACGGAAGGCAGAAGCAGTTCATCCATCGTGGATGGCTTCTTGTCCCAGGTGTCGATGGCGGCACCAGAGAGCTTATGATTGAGAAGTGCATCATAGAGGTCTTTCTGATTGATGCAGTTGCTTCTTCCGACATTGATGATGTATTTTCCCTTCATCTTCTCAAAGACTTCCTTGTTAAAGAGACAGGTCGTCTCATTTGTCTTCGGAAGAGAGCAGATGATGACATCACAAGCAGAGACCAGTTCATCAAAATCTTTGACTAAATGGATCTCTTTATATTCGTGATGGCGATCGATGGTATAGGTCTCAATATGGTTGTTGAGCAGAATCTTATGAATCTCCTGTCCGATATGTCCGTATCCTAACAGTCCGACTTTCTTTCGGAAGAGACTCTCCCAATAGAGATTGTCTTTGTCATACCAGATGCCTTGTCTGAGTTTTCTGTCAGATTCAGTTATCTTGTTGACCAAAGAGATCGATAAGCCGAATGCGTATTCTGCAATGATGTTGCTGTCAGCATGGGAGTTGGTGACGATAACGTTCATCTCCTTCAGTTTCTCCAGTGGAAAATCGTCAACACCAGTCTTATAGGCAAATACGATCTTGAGCCTGTCAGCAGTGCTGAGTGCTTTCTCACTCATCTTCTTACCGATGAAGATGTCATAACCTTTTAAGTCATCCACATCAACAGGCTTGATATCGATGTCTGCTAGTTCATCCAAGTCATCCTTCAGCTTTGCAAAGGAAGGATCCAGACTGGATATGCTCAAGCAGATCTTTTTCCTTCTCTTCAGTTCATTGTCGATATAGTCTTTCACCATGCTATGATCTCCTACAAAGATATCACCCTTCATCTGA
This sequence comes from Oscillospiraceae bacterium, assembly GCA_963654365.1. GTDB lineage: Bacteria > Bacillota_I > Bacilli_A > RFN20 > CAG-288 > Enterosoma. The sequence goes on along the minus strand of CAVJZP010000045.1, from coordinate 11,899 downwards.
TGCTTCAGTATGAAGGCAGAAACACCATAGTATAGAGTATCTGTTAAGGAATAACTATGGATAAGCGCATACAGGATTCCGGCATCAAAACTATCTCCTCCGCCGACACGCTCTTTTACATTGAAATAGATCGGATGAGAAAGAGAGATGTGCTCCTCTTTTGTATGGATGGAGCAGTCAACAAAATGCAGATTGTTCCTGATCTGTTTTCTATCCCGTAGGATGAGGACCTTTGTGTTTGGATAATCCTGGAAATACTGTCTTGCCATCTCAATGCTGTTTCCTGTATAAGAAAGGAAGGTCTCCATATCCTTTCTGCTCGCTAGGATGATAGAACAGTAAGGAAGTATCTTTTTAAAGAGAATAGGAGCTTCTTTCTCTCTTCCTTCCCAAAGCCTTACACGGTAATTGAAATCAAAGCTGACAGGAATACTCCTCTTCTTCGCCTCCTCTAGAAAAGCAAACGAGGTGTCTGTCATATTCCCTTTCAGGGAAAAGGAAATGCCAGAGATATGGAATAATTCCACTCCTTTGAAAATAGAATCGAAGTTAAGTTGTTCTCTTTTCATCTCTGTGACAGAGGAGTTGTCTCTGTCATAGATCATAGCATCTGATCTTTTCTTTGCTTTTGGAAGGAGGAAGTACTGACCTAATTTATCTCCTGTCCTTTTGATGTTATCGGTGTTGACACCATATCCGTTCAGAATCTTTATGATGTTGTCTCCATCTTCTCCTATTGGCAGAGCGGTGATATAGGATGTGGATTCACCGAGTCTGGAAAGAGCCATCATAACATTCGCTTCGGAACCGCCATAGCACTTCTCGTAGTCGTTCTTCTTAAAGTCGATGAGAGACGGATCATCGACGTCGTAGACTGTGTTTCTCTTCAGCATTTCTCCAAAGGCTAAGATGCTCATGCTTGACTCTCCTTTTTCATGATGACAGGCTCTAGAATCTCAAGATAGGATAACGAACATAATAGTGCCTGTCCGCATTCTTTCTTCAGGCTTTTCTTCAGGTAGGTAATCTCATCGGTGTTTGATGATGCTTTCTTGTTGCGAGGCGCAAAATCTCTCTTTAGGACGATTGTAGAATCCTTCTTCATCGTAAACTCATAATCAAAGGTGAGACTGATATCGGAGTAAGGGACAAAATAGAACTGGTTGTCTAGTTTGCTCTCTTTAAGAGGGACTCTTTCCTCACAGTCTTTGTCCTTCTCCACATACGAGGAATAACGCTGTATCTTCTTTGCTAGCTCAAGAGCAGTGTCATTGCTTTTGACGACGAAGTACATATTCGGCTTCCCACCTTCCAACAGATCTCTTGCTAATCCCATGAAGACTTTGCTGAATTCTAGTTTCTCGTAATCAATGCCTTCTATCATACTGAAATTGTTTTTGATGGTTTTACGAAGGACTTTCAGTATTTTCGATTCAATATTTTCATTCGTTAATTTGATCTCGATGCCTTCCTGCTCCTCTTTGGAGAAGATATCATCGAACTTCAGAGCCAAGGAGATAGGCTGAGCAAATTTATCCTTCCAGGTTGTCTTCTGAAGCGAGCGGTGTTCGATAAGAAGATAGTTGTCCTTTGTAAGGATAAGACCGTTGATGCCAATTTGATTTCCAAGCTTTGAGATAGAAAGAGGGGAGATGAAAGAGTGATACTCATAGATGTCTCGGATGGTCATGCCATCCGTCAGCTTATAGTCCATGCAGCGGTTGGTGACAAGCATGTGGTAATAGGTGGAACGGGAAGTCTCTAGGGTGAGTTCGTTTTCTCCGTTGAAGCAGCAGTTATCCAAACGGATCGTTTCGGAGTTGTTCTTCTTGGAATGCTTGTGCGCCTGTAAAAGGGAAAGGGAACTCTGGACGACGAATTTGGGAAGTTCATGAATTTCTGTGTGATCGATGCATTTCAGTTTTGTGTCCTGATCGACGTTGCAGTAGATATCGATAGACGGAATCAATAGATAGGGATTCTTCTGTGAGAAGTGTTTGATCTCATCCATCTGCTTTTTGTATTCAGAGGAATAGATATCCTTTTCTTCTGGATGAAGTTTTTCTTTTCCGGTCTGATTGAGATGATGCAGTTCCATGAAGCTTCCGATATGGTTATAGTAGTTTCTGTCTGTCTTGACTTCCACTCTCTTATGTCCATCGTATTTTCGGATGATCTTTCTCTGATCGAACTCTGTCTTATAGGATTCCTCTTCCTTTTTCTGGCTATAGGATACGATAACGCTGTAAATCAAAGAGACGATCATACCGATGAAGACGGAGAAGGATAGTTTGTCTCTTAAAAAGGAGAGAACGGTGCTGTACCATTTATCCTCATAGGTCGGGATAAAGCAGAAGGCAATCGCTAACAGAAGACCTAAAAAATAGATGATGAATTTAAACCAAGGCTTCTTCCACAGTTTTTTCAGTGTTCGTTTTCTTTTTTGATTTTTGACTGACATGATCCTATTCCTTTCGTAGGTATCTTTATCAGGACAGGCTGATAATCTAAGTAAATGTTAGCAATTTAGATAGATAACTTCAACAGAAAGCGAATAGATGTATGAAATTTCAATGAAAAAAAGAGACCACAGGGTCTCTCAATCGATGACTTAGAACGGAAGAGATGAGAATAAGGAGGTGAGAAGCTGAACATCAGAGGCAGAGGAAGAAGGAGAGAGGAGGCTTTCCAGCAATATCTTCAGACCGATGCCGATGAATACGATGCCAGCGATAAGGCCAGACCACTCTTCCAGCCATTTTCCGACTTTCTTTCCTAAGAAGATGGTAAGGAGGGAAAAAGCGAATGTGACAACAGCGATGATAGAGAAGACAATCATCGCATTCGGGATGCTGTAATTGAGATAGACAAATCCGATGGAGAGAGCATCGATGCTTGTAGCAATACCCTGAACAAGGATTCCGGGTATGGTGAGCTTCTTCTTTTCGGTGGCGTTTTTCTCTTCTTCCGGATTCTCTTTTTCCTTCTTTTCCTTGATCCTTTCCTTTACCCATTCGAAGATGTTCTTGATGCCTAATAGGCATAATAAGGTAAAAGCGATCCAAGGAATATAGGCTTCTAATTTCTTACGGAAGTAATATCCCACAAAGTATCCGATTGTCGGCATCAGTCCCTGGAAGAGACCGAAGACAAGAGCGATGAAGAAAATCTTTTTCTTCTTCATGTTCGGTTCCTGTATGCCATCGGTTGCACCGATTGTCATACAGTCCACAGACATGGAGATGGAAACGAGAATAATATTTAACCAATCCATAGTTGAATATTATATCAATAAGGGAGGAGGAAATGAGATGAAAGTAAGAGAAATTTCACTTTCTTTTCTATTGCCTATGACAAATATCAACAAATCGATGTGATTTGGTTATATAATTGATTGAGGATTAAACAAAATGAATAGTTATCTTTTGGTCGTAGATATTGGAACACAGTCTTTGCGCGCATCGGTCATCGATGAGAAAGGAAATGTACTTGCTTTCTCTCAGCAGAAATATAAGCAAGCCTATTTCTCCGTGGAAAAAGGATATGTGGAACAGTATCCGGAGTTCTATATGAAGGAACTCTGCAAGGCTACCAAAGAGATCTATGATGCAGATCCCGAGTATCTGAATAACATCTCCGGAATGGTCATGGTCTGCTTCCGTGACTCTTCTTTGATCCTCGACAAAGACAAAAGACCGATTCGTCCCGCTGTTCTCTGGCTCGATCAGAGAGTCACAAGAGATCCTCATATGTCCTACTTGAAATGGTATGAGAAGGCACTCTTCAAAATCATCGGAATGAATGATACTGTCAAATACAACGCAGAAAGGACCATCACCTACTGGCTGAAGAAGAACGAGAAGGAGAACTGGGCGAAGATGAAATACTTTGTTCCTCTTCCGACCTACTTCAACTATTATGTGACCGGCAATCTTGTTGTCTCCGCCGGAGACTGTGCCGGACATTATCCTTTTGATTTCAAGCATGGAAGATGGTTTTCGAAAAGACATCCGAAGATGGACGTATTTTCCATCCCTCATGATGCTCTTCCTGAGATCGTCTCTGTCGGTGATGTCATCGGTGAAGTCAGTGAGGAATTCGCAGCGGCCTCCTATATTCCAAAAGGAACGAAGCTCTTTGCGACCGGTTCCGACAAGGCCTGTGAGACTTTCGGTGACGGATGCGTCGATGAATCCTATGCTGCTGTCTCTTTAGGAACCGCCTGTACGATTGATGTCGTGTCCTCTCGATATATGGAGCCAGAGAAGTTCTTGCCTTCCTATATTGCTCCTTATCCCAACGCCTATGATATGGAGATTCAGATCTACCGCGGATTATGGATGACGCGCTGGTATCTGGATAACTTCGGTGCCAACGATATCATCGAAAGCCAGAAACTCGGAATCTCACCGGAAGAATATCTCAATCAGAAGATTCAGGAAGTTCCGGCGGGATGCGACGGGTTAGTCCTTCAGCCTTATTGGGGACCTGGTCTGAAAAGACCGAATGCCAAAGGATCCATCATCGGATTCTCTGGTGTGCATACCCGTTTCCATCTTTATCGAGCCATTTATGAGGGCATTGCCTTTGCTCTTCGTGAAGGCATGGATGAGATATTGAAGAAGACGCATAAGAAGCCAAAATTCATCGTCCTCTCCGGCGGAGGAAGTGCCTCGGATATCTTTGCTCACATCATCGCCGATGTCTTCGGTTATCCCTGCTATCGCTCATTTACAGTCGAAGCATCCTCTTTAGGTGCAGCCATGTCCGGATTTCTGTCTCTTGGTGTCTATAGTTCTCCAGAGGATGCTGTCAACAACATGGTCAAAAGAACGGAAATCATCAAACCGGATCTGAAGAATCATAAGACCTATGATGAACTATATAAGAAAGTCTATCGTAAACTTTATCCATCTTTGAAGAAGGTATACAATTCCTGCAAGAACTTCTATCTGGATTTCAAGGATGAGTGAAATGGTATTCTATATTCCGGATTTCTATGTGACGGGCATTGGCTATAACGCACTGAACAAGTCAAGAGAAGATCTTCTCCTTCTTTACCGTGAGATGAATTTCATTCCTCTTGTCGAGGATATTGTCACCGTCAACGATGAGAAGGTGAAGTATTTTGCCTCCAATATGAGCCTATTAGGCGGGTATGTCGATACGATACTCAAAGCTATCGACGAGAAGTGCCATGAGAATGATTTCCTGCTCATGGATTTTCCTTTTGCTATTAAGTTTCAAGGATACTCAAAGATTGTATCCTATGCAGTATCCAAAAAGGTGAAAGTCGTCTTTTTCGTCCATGATTTGGACGGTATTCGATTCCAGAACCCGATTGTGAATATGACCGACTCCTCTTGTCTTGATATGGCGTACTCTTTGATTACGCCGAGCAAGCAGATGGATGTGGTATTGCATGAGCAGCTTCATGTATCCAAGAAAGTCAAAATCGTCAATCATGAGTACTGGGACTATTATCTGAAGGATACGACCGTAAACGAAAACAGAAATGCCCTTCTCTGCTTTGCCGGAAACCTGAAGAAATCCGAATTCATCAAAGAGCTTCCGGATGTTCTAGTCTCACAGGGATTCAATTGTTATGGAAAAGGATTTGCAGAAGGCTATAAAGGTCAGTTCAAGGGAGAATATGATCCAGAGACACTCGCTCATGTTCTCGACGGAAAATTCGGCTTGGTCTGGGATGGGAAAAGCGCAACTACCTGCTCCTCTAGCATCGGAAAATACTTAAGGATTAATACTTCCCATAAATTCGGACTTTATATTGCAAGTGCAAAACCAGTCATTGTATGGAGAGAAGGCTCTATCAGCGATTTTGTCATTTCACATAAGATTGGTTTTGCAGTGGACTCCCTTTATGATATTCCGGAACTCTTATCCAAGATTGACATCAATACGTATCAGCGCATGGTAGAGAATATCATGAAGATAAGAAAAGAGGTGATCACAATGGATCACCTCCGAAATGTCATTCTTTCTTCCTTCAGATAGCTTGAACAGCGTTAGGATCGAACTTCGGATTGTTGACATTGGTCAGCAGTTCTTTGTCCTGAATGATCTGGCGGTTATCATTGTCGATATCTTTCCTCAAGTCAGTGAAGGCATCTCTGACAGCGAGTCTGTCACAGCATTTGTCGTAGTCGGAGAGACCTCTTTCGTCTCTCTTTTTTCCTGAGATATCGAGATAATCTATCAGAGTATCCTTGATCTCTTTGACGTATTCTAGCTCATAGACAGCATAGGATGCGATAAGAGTATAGAACTCTTCCGGTGTTGCTTTTCTTAACTTAGCCTTGTTTGCCATATAGTCGCTGAGGAAGGACTTTGCTTCCGTCTTATCCTCAACAGATCCATTGGAGGGAAGCTTCTGGTTTCCTTTGTCCGGATAGACTTCACTGAGGCTTTTCTTTTCATTCTCTGTCTTGGAATAGATGTCACAGAGAGTGACGAATTTGCTGATCGTATCTAGGAAGGCAAGATAGCCTTGCTTCATTTTTGCTTCTGCTTCTTCTGGAGTACCTAAGTTCGGAAAATCTTTTTCGTTAGTCATTCTAGTTTTCTCCTTTGATTTTTTCGAATGTGACACATAGCGCAGTCAAACTTTTCTGATTGTCTATCTCATCCTCGAAATCATTGACAGCGAAGGAAAGGAGATGGAACATCTGTTTCCTCACTTCATCAAAGGGCATGCTATCGATATCATCCAAAGGAGACTCAATTGGAAGGAATCTGTCTTCTGGATGCACAAGATAGGCATCAAGACCATATTCCTCAATCCCATCTTCGATATCCTTGATGATGAAGCGGGTCCTCATGATGAAGAGTATCTTACGGTACAGTTCATCTAGGATTTCAGGGACGTTCTCTTTGCTTTCCGGAATGAGTAAGGAAGGCGCCTTACTACACTCTTCCTTATAGGTAAGGACCTGATCGATATCATCGATCAGCTCTTCAGAGATGATGCCAGAGTTTCTCAGAGATATTCTCAGTGATTCTGAATGAGGAAGAGCGGATTGAATCAATGGAGAAAGGACACTTTGGATGGAACTGACTGCATCAAAGAGTTCATCATCGCTATTGTAATTATCTTCCTTCCGGAAGGCAAAACCGTATCCCAAAAGAAAAGCAACGTCATCAAGACAGCTATCAGAGAGGATGGATAGCTCTTGGTTTGCCAAGAGAAAAGTTTTTCTGAGTTGTTTATTCATCTCGAATATTATACCTTACTAGCAACGATATGTGTTAGGAAAGCAAAACTTCCAACAGATATCGCATGGATATTGTTTTCCTTTTTCTGAAACGGATATAATAATTCCGTCCAAGGTGAATCCATGTATAAACTTTTATTGAAACTGTTCGTCAAAGATTATCATAAGAAGGAAGATGTCAAAGTCAGGGAAAGAGTCGGCTTTCTTGCTTCCGTAATCGGATTAGTCACGAACTTCATCATCTTCGTTTCCAAAATCATCATCGGTTTTCTGTTAGGGCTCTATTCCATCGTCTCTGACTCTGTCAACAACCTCAGCGATTTCGGAAACAACCTTTTAAGCATTTATGGCGTCAAAGTCAGTGCAAAGCCAGCGGACAAAGAGCATCCCTATGGACATCAGAGGATGGAATATATCATCTCGCTGGTCATCTCCTGTGTCATCATCGCCTTAGGCGCTATCATGCTTTATCAGTCTATCAGTGATCTAGTTGCCTTTATTGAATCTATTCAGGCAACAGGAAAACCGCAGAGCAAAGAATTATCCTATCTGATGTATATCGTATCTCTTAGCCTTCTTTCCTTAGCCATCGGATTCAAACTCTTCCAGGCATATATCTATTTCACCTTCGGAAGATGGATCACATCTATGCAATTAAAAGCATTAGGCAAGGATGCAGTCAATGACTGCATATCCACTACGTTAGTCATCATAGGCCTGATGATCACTTGGTTTACTGGATATGATGTAGACTGCTTCTTCGTTTTTGTTGTCGGTATTTTAGTTATCCTTTCTGGGATCGGAATCATGAAAGAGGCGGTCAATACCCTCCTTGGAGAAAAACCGGATGAAGGACTGATTGACAAACTAGTGAACTTAGTCATGAACCATAAGGATGTCTTGGGTGTGCATGATTTGTCTTTGCATACATATGGAAAAGTTGTTTATGGTGTCATTCATGTGGAAGTCGATGCAAAAAGAGATGTCATGCTATCCCATGAGCTTTGCGATTTCATTGAAAATGAGGCATGGGAGCAACTATCTGTCAATCTTACGGTCCATATGGATCCGATTCTGGTGGATGATCCAGATACTATAAAATACAAAGAGGCGGTGGAACAGGCAATCCATGGAATCAGCAAGAATATCCATATGCATGATTTCAGAATCATATCCGGAAAAGAGAATGTCAATCTTATCTTTGACCTTGTCATTCCTGATGAATTATGCAACGAGAAAAATGAGTCAGAACTGAAAGACAGAATCTTGAAAGAGGTTGATTGGAAATACGGAAAGAATGTAAAACTAGTCATTCATTACGATTCCCAGCTGACAGACTTCCTCTCTGGCACAAAAGCGGAAGAGGTGGATGGTTAGAATTTTCTGAATAGTTGATTATTCATTGCTTTTCCAGCAGAGCAGGTTCTTCTCTTGCGGACTAGGGAATGTGAACAGAATATCTGAAATAATCTCTTCGCATTCGACGGCAGGATAATCCCATTTCGTGCTGCCTATTACGAAAATATGGTAATCATTAAAATAACCATAATACTTCCAGATCGATATATCATCAAGAGTCATGGATTCCTTGACAAAGATGTCGGTGTCTTTATTGAGTGCGTAGTAATCTTTTCGTAGGGTCAGTTCCAGTTCTTTGTCTAATGTTCCTGGTTCTTTCATTGTGCTAGGATCGATTGCAATCTCATTCCCGTCAGCATCGTAAACGGGTTGATTTCCGTTAACAATATATGCTAGATTGACCAGGTCATCCCTAGTGAAAGTGGAACTGATATCTTTAAAAGGCGTAATGGTTCCCTTAGCAACATATGTGCTGTCACATGATGTGAGTACAGCCATAAAAAGGAACGATAATTTAGTGAATAGACATTTCATGTTTGACTCCTTTGGAAGAATAATTTGAAGTAGAACGGCGACTTCCATCCGAATTGATAGCACCTACTGAAATAATGTTTGACAAATCAAATGAACCATTAGTCAATATATAATTGTCAACATCAAAAGTATCATTAGAGGCAGACCACACAAATAATCCTTGATAGCTTCGTATAACTTCTCGTAAACTTGTACGAAAACCATATCCGGGAATACCAATTCCATTATTTCCTACAGCCCCGATAATTCCAGCAACAGGTGTGCCATGGATATGGTTATCATCGTTGGCTTGCGTGGTGTTTGTCACAAAATCATAGCCATCAACAAGATTGGCATTCAGATCTGTGTGCTTTGCGATTCCGGAGTCAATAACGCCGACTCTTACGGAGGAAGATCCGGTGTTAATCTTCCATGCGCCAGGTGCGTTGATTCCGTATGTTCCGTTCAGTCCCCACTGGTTAGAGGAAGTGTAATAAGGGTCATCAGTCTCAGTTGAACCAGCGATTGAAAATGGTTCGTCTTTCTCGACACAATATACTTCATCTTTTGCTTCTAAATCATCAACTGCTTTGTTGATATCCTCGTATGATAATCCGGATAGGTCAACAGAATATACTTTTTTGCAATTATAGTCTGTTATGCTTGCTGTCAAATCGGTTACTGCATCATCATCGAAAGCGGAGAACACGGACTTTTTTGCATCCTTAACGTTTTCGTTTACGGTGACTAGTAAAGTATCAGTGTCGGAGCAATCAACTGAAGCAATCATGTTTTTTGCTTTCGACTTTACTCTACTGTCAAAGGACGGAATAGTTGATTCATCTTTGCTTGTCTCTGCTCCACAGCCAAGGCATGGAAAGATGCTAAGGATGGCAATCGTCCTTAATAATTTTTTTGACATAATATACTCCTTTCTGATGTGGTGCTATCGTATATTAGAAGTGTATGATTGACAAAAAAAGATGTCAACAAAGCGACAAAAGCATATGATATATATAATGTTAAAGCGCTTACAGTGTTAAAATTGCCCTCGAATTTTCTTGAAAATGTATTGAAAGTATATTTTACAAAAACGAGTGATTTATTTGAGTTGAAAATTCGGATTGATGACCATTGATTTATGTGTGTTTTTCTTATCTGTGAATGATTGCCCTTTGTATCAATAGACACCTAAATGCAACCCGAAATTATTGAATCCTGTCTGAGGCATTATTGTGCTTCCATGAGCGAGCACAATGATAAAGAATTCAGTAATCAGAGTGGTGATTTCAGTCTACTTTCCTAATGATTTACTGTAAAAGGATGATGAACTTGAAAAACGGAAATCTGGTTTCCGATTTTTTCTTTTTAGCATTTTTATAATTGATGTGCAGTCATGAAAGGGGAAAACAGAAATGAGCGCATTCGACAAAGTAATTGGTTATCGTGCTGAGAAGAGCAAACTGAATCTGGTGCTAGATATGCTGAAGAACAGGGAACTGTATAAGAAGATGGGAGCAAAGCTTCCAAAAGGAATTTTGATCTATGGTGAGCCGGGGATGGGTAAGACAATGTTGGCTACCGCTTTTATGGAAGAGTCTGGTGTGAAGTCTTTTTCCATTCGTAAGAACAAGGGAAAGGAAGAGACGATCAAAGAGATCAGAAAAGTATTCTTTGATGCAAGCAAAGAGGAGACCTCCATTGTTTTCATCGACGATATTGATAAGTTCAGTGACAAGCAGGATGTGGATGTTGATGACGAATCATTCGTTGCCATTCAGTCTGGAATTGATAGTGTGAAACATCGTAATGTCTTGGTTTTGGCTACTGCGAACAATTTCCATAAACTTCCTAAGTCGCTTGTTAGAAAAGGAAGGTTTGATATGTGGATGCCCCTGAGGTCTCCAAGTGAAGAGGACGCGAAGAAAATCATCGCTCATTACCTCGAGAACAAGCCGGTCAGCAAGGACTTGGACTATGACGATGTCTATCATCTGATCGGATACTCCTCTTGTGCATACTTGCAGTCTGTCTTGAACGAGAGTGCGATATATTCGGCCTCAAAAAGAAAGGAATGCATCGATATCGAGGATATCCTGATGTCCTATCGAAATGTTGAGGAAGAGGATGATATGGATGAATGTCAGATGCGTGACGAAGAGGATCTGAATCGTATCGCAATCCATGAAGCAGGACATACTTGTGTTGCTGAAGTACTGAAGAAAGGAAGTGTCGGATTCGTCAAAGTGAATTTGAACAAAAGGCGCTTGGATGGCGGGTATACCAAAGTGGATGGGATGACAAGAAGACCAGAAGTTGTCCTCCTTAATCTTGCTGGAAAAGCAGCGACGGAACTCTTCTGCGAAGGCAGATGCGGAAGCGGATGCCAAAGCGATCTTGAGGATGCTCTTAGTCTCATCACCGACGGCATCAGTGAAAACGGTACCGGTGGAATATCTCTCCTTGGGGGAAAAACGATATCTAATACACTGAGACACGCTCAGGAGAGTGCAGCCCGTGCGGAATTGGAACGCTATTTCTTCCTTGTGAAAGATATCCTGATGAAGAATAAAGAATTCTTCACCAAGATTTACGAACAGCTGAAAAAGAAGAAATATCTTCTTTATTCCGATGTTCAGACAATCCGTGAATCTATTGAGATCACAGAATTCCGTATCTGATTGGAATGTTTGTCTCCCTGACTCATAGTTGGGGAGACTTTTCTCTTATTAGGCTGAATTCCATATATCCAATTCTTGCAAATACATATTATTTTAAATAAATATATATTATAA
>CAVJZP010000044.1:0-13861 GCA_963654365.1 Oscillospiraceae bacterium | reverse complement strand
GAGTGACATCGAGAAGGACGACATCCTTGACATCGCCACGGATGACACCGCCCTGAATGGCAGCACCGACAGAGACCGCTTCATCCGGGTTGACGGACTGGTTCGGTTTCTTGCCGTTGCATAAACGGGTGACAAGGTCGACAACGGCCGGCATTCTGGTAGAACCGCCGACAAGGATGACATCGGTGATCTCATTGATGGAAAGGGATGCATCAGCAAGAGCCTTTTCAAACGGAACACGGCAACGGTCGATCAGATCGGCAGTGAGATCCTGGAAGGCGGCTCTTGTCAAAGTGGTCTCGAAGTTGACCGGTGCACCATCCTTGAATCCGATATAAGGCAAGGAGATGATGGTCTGTGTCTGAGAGGAGAGGTTGATCTTTGCTTTTTCCGCTTCATCGCGAAGTCTCTGAAGGGTAGGTCTATCCTTGACATTGTCCTTGGAGAGATAGATTCCGCACTGATTTCCGATTTCGCGGATGAGCCAGTCGATGATGTGGTTATCCCAGTCATCGCCACCGAGGTTGGTATCACCAGAGGTGGAGAGAACTTCGAAGGTTCCGTCACCGATATCGAGGATGGAGACATCGAGTGTGCCACCGCCCAAATCGAAGACAAGAATCTTTCCGGACTTCTTGCTGTCCATACCGTATGCCAATGCGGCAGCGGTAGGTTCCGAGATGACACGGACAACATCAAGGCCAGCGATGGTGCCAGCATTCTTTGTTGCCTGTCTCTGATCATCGTTGAAGTAAGCAGGGCAGGTGATGACGGCTTTCTTGACCGGAGCACCTAAATACTTCTCAGCATAGCTCTTCATGTAGGAGAGAATCTTTGCGGAAATCTCTTCCGGTGTGAAATCCTTGTTGATGCATGCGATATGAGTCATGTTTCTCGTACCCATCTTTCTCTTGATGGAGTGGACCGTGTCCGGGTTGGTGAGGAGCATACGCTTTGCAGCGTTGCCGACGATCTCATCGCCATCTGCTTTGAAGGAGACGACAGACGGACAGGTGTTGGTTCCTTCCGGAGAAGGAATGACCTTGACAGTCTGGTCATCCTGCATATAAGAAACGACAGAGTTTGTAGTACCTAAATCGATACCTAAGATTACTTCTTTAGCCATAATTGTTATCCTCCTGAATTTGGTTATTTCTTTTCTGATTCTTTCGAATCTTCAGCTTTCGTATCTTCTTTCTTCTCTTCAGCTGCTTTGGCTGTTACGATGACGCCGGCAGGGCGGAGAAGATGTTCGTATAAGGCATAGCCTTTGCAGTAGACTTCTGCGATCTTGTTGTCTTCTTTTCCATCGACGGTGGAGAAGGCCTGCATCTTATGCGGATCGTATTCTGATCCAATCTCGGGAGCGATGATGCTGACTCCTAACTGGGTCAAGGTGTTGATCATCTTGGAGTGAATCATTTCGAAGCCCTGAACATACTGTTTGATCTTCGGGTCATTGGAAGGATTCTTCAGAGCATAATCGAAGCTATCCAATGTAGGGATCAGTTCCTCAATGAAGGCCTTGCTCGCATAGCGCTTGGCATCGTCACACTCTTTCTGAACCTGTTTACGAAGGTTAGCCATATCGGCATAGGCTTCATAATACTTGTTCTTCCAGTCATCTTTCTCGTGATCTGCCTTTTCATAGAGACTCTGAGATTCCTGAACCTTTTTCTTCAGTTCCTCAATCTCCTTTTTCAGAAGGTCTGTCTCGGAAGGTTTCTTTTCTTCGGTTTTCTCTTCCTTGATTTCTTCTTTCTTTATTTCTTTTTTGTCTTGACTCATTTCTTCACTCCTTTCTTGGTAGTGTTCTTGGTTGTCTTCTTTGCCTTACTCTCACTTCCATCATTGGTGACAGGTGAGACAGGGACAAGGGATGTGCTGCTTCCCGGAGAGGAGAAGTAATATTTGTTCAGCATGTAGACAACATATTCCAGGGCAGAAAGAATCTTTTTATAATCCATTCTCTTCGGCCCGACAACCGCAATCTGATCTTTTCCGTTCACCGCCTTGGATATGATGGCGAAGTCACCTTTGTTCTCATTGGTGAATCCGACATTGCAGAAACCAAAGTTATCATTCTCAGACAGATTCTTCTGAAGGCTGGTTGGGTCTTCCAGGGTTTCTACAGCAGACAGGAAGGAATTGATATCATTGCTGAACTCCGGCAAGTTCAGAAGATTTTTCTGTCCATACACCTGATAATGTTTCTTGGTGAAGGATAATAACGTCTCCATGAACGCCTGAATGACAAGGTCGCCTTCCTTTCCGAAGAGCGATGTCGCAATCGGCTTTAACAGTCTTGCCTTTTCTTCGAGTTCCGATATCGGCGTACCGCTAAGACGGTCATTCAGCAAGGAAACAGCATTCTTCAGAATCTCATAGGAATCTGCTTTCTTATTGTCGATGACGAACGTCTTCTTTTCGACATATCCGGAATCCGTGATGAAGATTCCCATAGCGGAATTGTCGGAGAGTTTCAATAACTGAACGGAGACAAGCCTTTCATCGTTTGCCTTCGGTCCTAGGACAACCGTTGCCATCTTTGTCATCTCGGAGAGGATCTCGCAGGACTGGGAGAGAACATCCTCCACGCTCTTGCTTTTGTTCTTCAGGATGTGCTGGAACTCCCTTTGGAATTCGATGTCGACTGTCGTCATCATCGAAGAGTTGTCCAGCTTTTCAAGATAGTACTGATATCCTTTGGAAGAAGGAACACGTCCGGATGAGACATGGGTCTTTTCCAGGTATCCTTCCTTCTCCAGTTCTGCCATTGCATTTCGAATGGTAGCAGAGGAGCATTTCAGCTGATACTTCTTCAACAGAGTTTCGGAGCCGACCGGCTGCGCGGTTCGGATGAACTCTTCCACGATGGCTTTTAAGATTTCTTCTTTTCTTTCCAGTTTCATCCTAACCTCCTTAGCACTCAATATCTCAAGTGCTATTGATATTATAAATAACTTTTTAGCAATTTCAAGTCTTGAGTGCTAAATTTTCAAATATTCGCTTTTCAGATCCCTGCTTATATATAAATAAGGATAGCGGGTTTCTGACCTCTTATCTGAGTTAGCCTTGTCTAACTTTTCATTGATAGCCTTCTTTCTCAATGTTATAATGGGTTTTGAAAGGCAGGGATGATAAGCCATATGAAAAACAGCAATTTAGATTTTGACCGAAAATGTCACGTCCTCTATTCCAAGACCTGTGAGAAAATAATACGGAAACATATCTCTCACCATTATCCAAAAGAAGAACAGGAGAAGATGTGGACAGATGTCCAGCTTCAATACATTTCGTATCTAAAGGATTGGAGAACTGATTTAGGCGGAAAGAGAAACTTCCATAACGGAAAAGGAGGAACCTACGATAGCATTGCAATCCTATCCTATTATTCCGTATGCAAGGATGTCACCTCCTTTTCGGAAATAGAGACGATGGCAGAGGAACTGACATTGGATTCCTTCAAAAGGCTGAAATTCGTCAATTTTGACAAAGGAATCTATATAAAGCTGATGTATATCGCCTTTCAGAAAGCAAAGAAGAGATGTGACAAATATAAGGATTATGAAATGCATGTCGCTCTTTACGACAAAGAGAAGCCAATCTATTATGAATTCACTTCCTGTCCGATTGCAGAATTCGCAAAGAAACATCATCTCGCATCCATTATGCCAGCCTTATGCAACGTAGATTACAAATGCATGAAGATCACGCACGCCACTCTCATCAGAAAGACGACCTGCGTAAATGGTGACCGATGTGATCATCTGATCTGCCAAAGCAAAGACAAAGAAGTCAAAGAGCATCCAGAATATGTCGATACGGATGGTTCAAGGAGAAATCGAGAATGAAATTTGAAACCTGCGGAGAAAAAGGAAAGCCAGCCATCCTCTTCTTTCATGCGATGGGAGTCGTTGGGAAAAGCAGCATGAGAATTGCAGAACATCTGAAAGAGGACTATTTTTCCATCATGCCAACAGCTACCGTCTACTGTCACAAGGAGAAATACATCTCCAAAGAGGATGAGATCAGACAGGTGGAAGATTTCTTGAATAAGAATGATATTCATAATATCGCATTAGTCTGTGCCTCCTCCTTGGGTGCTGATATTGCCATGTCCTTCCTATCCCAGACAAAAAGAAAGATAGAACACGTCTTTATCGATGGTGGCCAATACGCGCAGATCAATCTCTTCACGCGAAGAATCATGACTCCGTTTCTCTATTTTGCCATCCGTAGCCTCTATAAGAAGAACGGAGAAAATCTAGGAAAGATCCTTTGGTGCGACGACAAAGAGCTAAGGCCATATTTTGTTGAGGCAGGAAAAGAGCTGACCTACAGTAATCAGAGAAGGCAACTTTCGGATAGCCTTATCAATCAGCCATTTCCTAAAATAAATACAGAATTGCAAAAGCATTGCTTCTTGGAATTTGGAAGCATAGAAGAGCATTACAAATATCGAGGTGCAGTGATGAAATCTTACCCCTATGCCAACTATCCTGTCTTTGAAGGATTCAATCATATGCAATATCAGATCAAAGATCCAAAAGGCTTCGCAGATATGCTTCGCTATATTATAGAAAACGATAGCATGCCTCCGCTTCCTTTTTTGAAACAATAAATGGATATGACTGGAAATTCACTCGAATTGGAACGTTGAAAGGAAATCGTGAATCAGAAAAGCGCAGAAGTGAGGGAAAGTGCAGATGCTGGAATTATATCCAATGTTGCCTTTGACAATCTTGATTCCAAAGTGGATCTCTGGATAATTATTGCTCTTAATCAAAGTCGCAAGGGATTTGGAATTGTTGTTTCCAGCCTTTACTTCAATCGGTACAAGGTAGTCTTTGCTCCGCACAAAAAACTCCTCCTGCAAAGTTGAATTTTCCTTTTTGAAATAGCGTAGATCATAGCCAGACTTAACCAATGCTTCCGAAATGATACTTTCAAACAGGCCGCCTTTGTACACTTCCATGTTCTTGTTCTGACGGAAATCCATCTGCGCTTCGTCATCGAGCTGAGAAAGCAAAAGACCATTGTCTGAATAATAAAGAATGCAGCAGTTCTCCACGACATTGCCTCTCAGAGGCAGGTTAGGTGTCTGCAATGCTCTGCAGATATTGACTATGCCTGCATCTTCAAGCCACTCCAAAGTCCCGCGGTAAGACTCAAATTTTGCGCCGGAGGAAACCTTGGAAATCTGAAACTTCTTGTTCTCTTTGCCTAATTGGAAGGGCACAGAGCGAAACACGCTTGCAAGTCTGGTTTTGTCTAAACCAACAGCATACTTTCGGATATCCGATTCATAACCGATAACAATTTGGCGCTGAATCTCAAGAGTATTCTCAAAAGTCTTTTTCGTAACAAAATCGCGTACGGCATCTGGCATGCCGCCAACAATACAATAGTCTAAGAATATGTCATCGTAAATCTTTAAAACAGATGGGGAGAAAGGAGTGAAAGATTTCATATGGGATAACATGTCTTCCTTGACGGAATCATCATATCCTAAAGCCCATAGGAATTCCTCAAAATCAAGTGAACGCATCTCTATTTCCGTCTTATAGCCTACGCTGATATTCGATATTTCCTTGTAATGCACTCCTAGCAATGAGCCTGAGCAGATCACATCATATTGCCCATAAAGAGAGAAGAATTTCAAGGATGTTGCAATGTCCGGAAATTCTTGAATTTCATCAAAGAAGATAAGCGTCTTGCCCTTGATGAATTTAGCGTTCGGATTGATTCGAGAGATGTTTTTTACAATGGCTTCAGCGGAATATCCGTTTTCTGTAACCTGCTTATAAACAGGATCTTCAACAAAATTGATTTCGATGATGCTCTCATAATTCTGCATCGCAAAAGTCATGATTGATTTGGTTTTCCCAACCTGCCTTGCACCCTTAACGATAAGAGGTTTGCGATCCGGATTTGCCTTCCAGTCCTGAAAATATTTATCGATTTTCCGCCTTAGATATTCTGCCACAATTCATCACCTCGTTTCACCTATATTGTAATGTATCAGAGTATGGAAAGCAAACAGGCTTGTAAAAAATGAGCGAGTTTTAGTGTGAACCTTACAAAAAAATGAGGGAGTTTTCATACAGTCTTTACTAAAAAATGAGGCACTTTCCTTTTTCGAGCCGTATCTTTATCACTATGAGTCTATTCAAAAAGCAAGATAAGCTATGCTTTTCGCATGTTTTTTTATAAAATCCAATAGAAAAGCGCAGATTTCTCTGCGCCTAGCTTTATTTCTTTTTCGGATGAGCGATAAGGAGATGGATGTCAGTCCCTTTCTCGCGGAATTTCGTTTCATATTCCGTCTTCGGGAGATAGTCCACTTTTTCGGAATAGAACGGTTCGATGACCTCAAAGTCATAAAGGTCTACAGACTGGAAGTATTCGACCGTATCAGCAAATAATAATGCGTTATCCGTTCTGAAGTACAGTGTTCCGTCTTCCTTCAGGATTCGGATATATTCCTTTAAGAGAGTAGGATAGGAAAGCCTTCTATGCTTCTGCTTTTTCTTCGGCCAGGGATCTGGGAAATTGATATAGATATTATCTAGCTGATGATCCTGAATCAAAGGAAAGATTCTCTCGATCGGAGCATTGAGGAGAAGGAAGTTCTTCTGCTTGTCTTTGACTTCGGCACCTTTCTTGATGGCAAGAGCAAAGGCGTTGCGGTTGATTTCGACTCCAAGGTATCTGCTCTCCGGATGAAGAGCGGAGATTCCGAGAAGGAATCCTCCGCATCCAGAACCGATTTCAAGATTCGGGAAGTTCTTGACTTCCTCCGGATCGAAATCCGAAAGATTTCTTCCGATGTCCTTGTTTTCCTCAAGGACTTCATCGGCCCATTTGCGATGTCTCAGTCTCATACTAGAAAGGTTTCTTTCCTGATCTCAGATATTCGGAGAGATCATAGATGGCATGAGCATAGATCTGCATGTTGTCATAGAAGTCAGAGAGAGGGAAGAATTCATCGTTTCCGTGCATACGATAATCTCTTCCGATGAACTGAGCGCCAAAGGCGACCGAGTTCTTGCTTTCTCTCGCATAGGTTCCGCCACCGATAGCGAGAGGCTTAGAGATCATATCTCCGGTCTCTTTCTGATAGGCGTTAAGAAGAAGGCGGACAAAATCAGAATTCGGATCAGCGACAAAGCCGTCGCTTCCTCCTAACTTCGTCACCTTTGCCTTCGTCCCTTTCTCGATGAAGGATAAAACATCATCCGAAGACATGGAAGCCGGGAATCTCAGGTTGACGAACAATGAGAGTTTTCCGTCCTTATACGACATTCTCCCGATATTATAGGAAGTCTCGGAGAAATCCTTGTCCTTGAAGTTGCCGTGGAAGGCTTCACCCATTCCGTCATCGTAATCATTGAAGATGGCAAGAAGGGTATCATTATGATAGAACTCACCGAGGAAGTTCAGCATATGGAGTCCGGCATTGACACCATTCCATGGCATGGATCCATGGTATGGTTTTCCTAACATCGAAAGTTTTCCGTCCTTGAACTCACCTTTGACAACCTTGTGTTTGTCGAGATAGTCTTTTAAGGCTTTATCTACCTTCTTTTCATCGTCATCGATATAGCAGCTCGCTTCCGCCAAAACGATATTCAAGGCGGCGCCGAGTGAGAAATCTCTTACATGTTCTAACGAGATGTCATAATCTGCTTCGTAGGCATAAATAGATTTTTCAGCATAAATCAAAGGATAATCTGCATCAGGAGAAATACCGAGTGTTGGGTATTCCTTCTTCATCGTATGGAAGTAATGCTCTAAGCAGAGGGAGTCGTTTTCCTCGTTTCCGCCGAAGAGGAAACGAAGTCTGTATCCTCCTAACATGTTGTTGTCCATCAAGGCTTTGACTGCGTATAAGCAGGCTAAGGCAGGACCTTTGTCATCGCTAGATCCTCTTCCGTACATGGTGTTTCCGTCTTCTAAGGTAAGAGAGAACGGATCATGGACCCACTTTGCTCTATCGACTGGCACGACATCGCAGTGTCCATAGATATCGAGAATCTTATCTCCTTCTCCATAGGTGAGCTCTGTGACATAGTTGTCGCAGCGGTTCACTTCAAAGCCAAGCTTCTTTCCTAATTCTGCGACATAGGCCAAAGCATCCTCAACACCTTTTCCAAAAGGCATGGTTTCACTCTTTGTCTCATAGTCAAGAACAGAGGGAATGCTGACTAATTCCTTCCATGTCTTCAAAGCTTCTTCCTTATACGGAGCAACCAGTTTCTTAAACTCCGTATCGTTCATCTTCATCGGTTCTGCATTTTCTTTCATATCTTATTGCTTCCTTTCCAATATCGATACATCATGTCCGCTGATCTTGACTAAGCCTTTTA
This sequence comes from Oscillospiraceae bacterium, assembly GCA_963654365.1. Lineage (GTDB taxonomy): Bacteria > Bacillota_I > Bacilli_A > RFN20 > CAG-288 > Enterosoma. Next base: position 5,489 of record CAVJZP010000044.1, on the reverse strand, counting down.
ACGTGTGGGCAAGATCATAGACAAAATCATCTTCCATCCATGCCTTAAGATGATCCTTGATCAAATAGGCATTTCCGCCCGTCAATATCACTTCCGCCTCCGGGTTTCTGTACTCCGCCTTGATCGCCTTAACCATTCCAGCGATTAGAGAAGAGACCCCATTGATGACTCCCGATGAGATGCACTCCTCCGTCTTAAGAGAAACAAGCGGAGGATTCTTCATGATGGGTGAATTCTTCAATAGGTCTGTCTTGGAGTGAAGGATTTCGGGGAAGGAGGCAAGGCCTGGGAAGATCTGACAGCCGCGGAAATATAAGTCCTTGTCTAGATAAAGGATCTTGCTTGCGGTTCCCAAGTCGATGACAATCATGCCTAAGGCATGACTGTTTTTGACGATGTCACAGAAGAGATCGCTTCCTAAGATATCGATATTGTCTACCTTGATTCGATTGACTTTAGCATATTCCGTCATTGTCTTAGCATCAAGAGAATGCATCTTCACATTAGGGAAGCAGGTATCCAAGGCTTCCTTGAGATTTAAAAGTCCCGCAGAATTGACGGAAGAGACATAAACCTCAGAAAGCATCTTCTGCTTCTGGACAAAAGCAAAGATTCTCTCCTTGGAGCGTGTCTCCACTTTCTCGATAGAATATTCCTTCTCATTCAGCAAAAGAAAATCGATGGTAGAGTTTCCGATATCGGCATAAAGAATCACTGGATTCTCATTCACAGATGGATTGTTTGACATAGCCTCAACATTATAGCATGATACGATTAGAGCCGAAATCAAATTGATAAACAACGCTCACACTCTCAGTGTGATGCTCCCTTCTTTGTCTGTTCTTCGATAAGGAATCTTCAATGCCTCCAACGTAATCACAGTCTCCTTGTGTGGATGTCTATATTTGTTGTTCTCACCGCAGGATATCACCGCCAAAGAGGGATTCAAAGTCTGAAGGAAAGAAAAATCGCTGGATGTATTCGAGCCATGATGTCCGATTTTGATGACATCCGCTTTCAGTTCCGGATTCTCTTTGATGATTTTTCTTTCCACTTCCTTTGGAGCATCACCCATGATGAGAAAGGAAGTATCCTTAATCTGAAAAGAATAGACTCCTGAACGGTAATTGTTGTCCTCCTTCTCAGAGTAATCCCAGACATTGTAGTTTTGAATGACAAGGCCATCGATTGTAAGAGTATTGCTTTCTTCCATCATGAAATCATCTCTTGTATAGACTTTCTTTACCGAAAATTCATTCTGCAGATTATCTAAGGCACCGTTATGGTCATAATCAGAATGAGTGATGATAATGGCATCCAAAGAGCTTATCTTTCTTTTCCGGAAATAAGGAACCAGACATTCTTTGCTTAGGTCCACGTTTTTCTTTCCGCCAGTATCGATCAGAATATTGCTTCTTCCATATCGTATCAGGGTGGAATCCCCTTGGTCCACATCGATAAACGTGACCTCGTAATGATTAGTGAAATCTGGTACAAAGACAAAGGATGTCATCAATGCCAAAGAAATTGTTGCCTTCTTTCCCTGTTTTAGATAATGATAGCCTTTCAGGATTTCGATGATGATGTATACAAGATAATAAAGTACAACAAAGAAGACTGATATTTTTCCACTGACAAGATAAAAGTCGGTGCCCACTATTTTCTCCGAGAGAAAGACAAGAAAACTGCATAATGGATCAATCAGGTAAGCTGTCTGTGGTAGAATGATCAACAGAAGACAAAGAAGAAAAAGCAGATGGGAATACGGAATCAGAAAAAAGGAAAACAGAAAGGAGAGAAAAGAAAGATACCCATCCTGTAAAAGATGATACGGAAGATAGAATGTCTGTATCCGGAAGATAAAGGAAAACGGATTCTCCCCTTTCTTTTTCTTCTTCCTCGGAAAGAGAGCCAAAAGAAAAAGAAGCGGAAACGCGTAATAGAAAGAGGCGCCTAGCAACGAGTAAGGCTCTAACACAAGAAAGATGATAGCAGTATAGGAAACACGGCTGATATAATCGATTCTCCTTTTCGTCACTTCGGATACCGCTTTAAATAGTGCAAGCAAAAGCAATCTTCGCATCGTATAGGAAAACGAAGATAGATAGCAAAAGAATATCAGTATAGCAATTTCAATATATTGTGAGAGTTTCTTTCTCTTTTCTCCGAATGTCTTCTCTAAGATATGAAAGAAAAAAGAAAGATGAAATCCAGAAAGGGAAAAGAGATTCAGAACACCTAATCCATTCAACGAGGATAGAGACTGCTCTGAATAAAGGCTCTCCTGAAAAAGGAAGGATTCTATGAACGGACGTGAGGTATCCGTCGAATAAAGAAGAATATAATTCCGGATCGGATTCTTTTTTCCAAGAAGAGAGACAATAGTCTTCTCCTCCGTTAGATTCAGTGCCATAAAGACACCTTGGCTTTTCAGATAATCCTTGAAGGAAAAAACAGATTCATAATGAGAGAAGGAAAGAATGGAAAGTTTCCCTTCTACATGGAGAACGGAGAGAAAAGGTATGTTGTTATTTTTCTTCGACACATAGAATTTTCCTTTCCGAGTCAGAAGAAGGAGGTAGTTATCTTTGCTTTTGACTACGATTCCATACGTATCGATATTGCCCTCTGTACCCTTCGGATAGAAAAAGACCAAGAGGAAGAAGAAAAAAGAAAAAGCAAGATAAAGAAGGATTTCCTTCTTCCTCTTCTTGTAGAAGAACAGATAGAGAACAAGTGGAAGAATCAGGATGAAAAACCAATAGGAGAAGATGCCTGACAATAAGCCGACAAGAGCAAAGAGAAAGCAGAAGAATGCTCTCATGCAATCGAGATCTTGTTCTTGACCTTTTCAAATGTCGCCTGTCCGACTCCTTTGACATTCATGACATCCTCAATCGCTTGGTAGTCTCCGTTTGAGATGCGGTAGTCGACGACATTCGGAGCCTGCGTGGAATTGAATCCGACTTCCATCAAGGCATCTGCCAATGCAACATTGATGTTGACCTTGTTGAGCGTCGTATCGACGCAAAGGCCGCTTGTTGTCGCTAGTGGAGCGATGTAAAAAGATGTCCTAGTCGAGATGACCAACGAAGAATTGTAGGCAGATTCATCCGCGTTTGTCGTGACTCCTCCTGCCATCGTGATGAGATCACCTAGGGTCAAAGAGGCTGCGATAGAGTATTCGCCTGGATGATTGATCTCTCCGCTGATGTTCACTTTGACAGTGTTGGAATCACTGACCTCGCTTGTTTTGGTGCCGTTTGTGCTTCCGGTGCTGTTGCTACCGATTTTATGAACTGCCGACAACATAAAAAGACCTACTACTGTGACGACTATGCCTATGACAATTGTCTTAACCATAATCTTATCCCCCTTCACTAAGATATACACGTGAAGAAAGGAAAATCACAAAAGCAGGTCTTATTTTTTTGAATCGGAAAGGATTAGTTCTTGTATTCGATCTTGACGATCTCGACAGAATAGACGACCTTGGCGTCGATTTCAACGATATCGCCGACTTTATGTCCAAGGATAGCCTTGGCGACCGGGCATTCGCTGTTGATTTCGCCGCTCAAAGGCTTGGTGTTGGAAGTGCCGATGATCTTGACGACATAGGTCTTTCCATTGTCAACACGCTTTAAGGTGACTTCACCTGTGGCAGAGACGACATTCTTATCGATCTTGGATTCATCGATGATCTTGGCATGATCGAGGATGAATGCGATGCTGTCAATCTCTTCCTTGATCTTCTCGAATGTCTCCTTTGCGGCATCATAATCGGCGTTTTCACTCAAGTCACCTAAAGAACGGGCAGCATTGAGGGCTGTTTCGGCCTTCGGTCTTTCGACGTTGATCAGGTATTCTCTTCTTTGTTCAAGTTCTTCCTTTTTCGCTTTGGTAATTTCAGGTGTTTGTTCCATATTAAAAAAATCTCCTTCGATGAAAGTCCATAGAATTATATCATAACCGTACCCAGTTCGACTCAATAATTGCATTATTTCCACATTTATTTTTGTCGTGGAATGAGAAGAGGTCAAAAGGAGTGCATTCTATGTTCAAAAAAGTCTTTTGTTTTCCATGGCATAACGATATAATGTACTTCCCACCAACAATGTAACCGCTAACATTTATTCAAGGAGGCCGTATGAAAATACACCAGGAAATCAAAAAAGGGACGAGTGTTCTGTCTCTATTAAACGAAAAAGAAAGAAAAGATTACTATTGCTGCAAGATACAAGGACGTATCCGTGAACTGAACTATGTCATCGATCACGACGGAACCTACGATATCGAATTCCTCACCTTGGACAATCCTGATTCCACACGAATCTATGCCACATCCATGCGCTATCTGATCTCTCTGGCAGTCAAGGAGATCAACCCGAAGCTCGATATCCGCTTCTTCTATAACATCTCCCGTTCCATCTTTGCCAAAGTCATCTACCCTTCCAATTTCCGTGTGACATCTTCCTTCGTCGCCAAGGTCGAAAACAAGATGAAGGAGATCATCAAAAGCGATATCCCCTTTGTCCGTGTCAGACTCAGTAAGGAAGAAGCTATCGCCAAGTACAGAAAAGAACATCTTAACGATAAAATCAATGTTCTCAAGTACCGAAGCGAAAGCTATGTCCACGTCTATCAGACCAATCACGGAAGCAATTATTATTTCGATTACCTATATGGAATGATGGTTCCCTCTTCCGGATATCTATCTCAGTTCACGCTCCGCTATTACGCTCCTGGATTTTTAGTCCAGGTCCCTAGAAGTGAATGTGATGGAGAGATTCCGCCTTTCTCCGACGAGATGAAATTCGCCACTTCTTTGGCAAGCACCTACGATTGGGCAGAGAAGAACAAACTCTCCACCGCCTATGAGACCAACCGATTCATCAAAACCTATGATGCGATGTCACTCATCAACCTCTGTGAAGCAAGAATCAACAACATGCTCTCTGACTTAGGAAAAGAGATTGTCCAGGATAGCAATATCCGCCTGATCTGTGTTGCTGGTCCTTCCTCTAGCGGGAAGACCTCCTTTGCTAACCGCCTTCTCTTCGAACTGATGGCAAGAGGTCTTCGCCCAATCCGTATCTCCATCGATAATTTCTATATCCCGAAGAAAAAGCTTCCCGCAGGAACCGACATCGAATCCATCGAAGCGCTCGATCTTCCCTACTTCAATGATTTCATCTCCAAGCTGATTCAGGGAGAAGAAGTCGAGAACCCCATCTATGACTTCAAAACTGGAAACAGGACCTTCTCCAAAGCGATTCACGTCGATGAGAATCAGCCTATCATCATCGAAGGCATTCACGCCTTGAACAACAAGATGACAGAGGAAATACCCGACTTCCAGAAATACAAAATCTATATCGCACCTCAGCCGCAGGTCAACATCGATAATCACACTCCAATCTCCATGACCGACATGAGACTCTTAAGGAGAATCGCAAGAGACTCGAGAACCCGCGGAAGCGACGCAAGAG